>CAMCWW010000019.1:0-41599 GCA_945882935.1 Opitutus sp. GAS368 | reverse complement strand
GACGGGCTGTTGTTGGATCGCGTGAAGCCGCCCGCCGCGTAACTCAGGTAGGCCACTTCCGTGTTGGCCGCGTCGTAGAGCGTGATGGCGTCGTTCATCCCCAGCCCGGGAGCGCCTGCGCCCGTAAAAACCTGCACGCTGGCCGCAATGCCCCACTGCGTCCGAAACGTTGCTGCTGCTGCTGCGGTAAAAATCACCGACTCGCCGGCCGCGATCGTCGCACCGGCGGGGATCGCAATCGCGACCGCCGCCGAGCGCGCGCTATCCGTCCACTTGTATCCGCCGAGATTGATCGGCGCGGTGCCGACGTTGGTGAGCTCCCAGAAATCCGATAAACCATCGGATTGAATTTCAGTGATGAGCAAATTGCTGTTCGCGTGGGCGGCGGGCAAGAGGGCGCAGCAGGCGGTGGTGAGCGCTGCAACCCATCGACGCAGCTTGGATGAACGCAGGGAAAAATAAGACATCATGACTAAGGGGATGAGGGTAAAAACGGGGAAGTCGGAAAGTAGTGGTTCCACCCATCCTCCGGAAGCACTGGAGTGTTACCTTTGCGTGTCGGAACTCGTTGCGTTGACTAGGTACGATCGACCCGTGGCCGATCGAGCGGAAGCGGGCAAACGCGGCTGGATAGTAAAAAGCTCGGCCGCTTCCGTCGTCGCTTTCGCGAACCGGGGGTCGGTCACAACCGAGCGTAATCTCAAACGCACCTGAGCAGCGTCCCGCCTCGCTTCAGCCTTACCCGCGGAAAATTCGTGCCCCGCCACCCAAACCGTGGTTCGCTTCGCATTCGCTTACACCATGACCTTCGACTTCGAAACGCCCCACGCCCGCCTCGGCACCGATTCCCAGAAATGGCAAAAGTATGCCGGCCGAGACATCCTCCCGCTCTGGGTGGCCGACATGGACTTCAAATCGTCGCCCTCAATTTTGGCCGCTCTGCACGCCCGGGTTGAAGAAGGTATCTTCGGTTATGCCCGCCCGGTGAAGTCCACCGTCGACGCCGTCGTCGACGCTTGCGCCCGCAACTATGGCTGGCAAATCGACGGCTCGTGGATCGTCTGGCTGCCGGGGCTCGTTTGCGGACTCAACGTCACCGCCCAAGCCTTCGCCCAAAGCGGCGATGCCGTGCTCACCCTCACGCCGATCTACCCTCCGTTCATGAGCGCGCCAAAAAATTCCGCGCGCGTATCCACGCAAGCCCCCTTTGTTTTCTTCGCGGGCCGCTGGGAAATCGACTGGGCCGCACTTGAACGCGCCGTCACGCCGCGCACCAAACTTTTCTATCTTTGCAACCCGCACAACCCCCTCGCCCGCGTCTGGCGCCGCGACGAGCTCACGCACCTCGCCGAGTTTTGCGAACGCCACAACCTCGTGCTCTGCTCGGACGAGATCCACTGCGACCTCATCCTTGATCCGACGCTGCCCCATCTTCCCGCCGCCTCACTCTCTCCCGCACTCGCCGCGCGCACGCTCACGCTCATGGCGCCGAGCAAGACCTACAATGTCCCCGGCCTCGGCACTTCCTTTGCAATCATCAGTGACCCGACGTTGCGCGCCCAATTTGTGCGCGCCACCGCCGGCATCGTGGCCGAAGTCACTTGCCTCGGTTTCACCGCCTGCGAAGCCGCCTATCGGGACAGCGAGCCGTGGCGTCAGGCCTTACTCACCACGCTGCGCGGCCATCGCGATTTCCTCCTCGATTTCATCGCGCGTGAACTTCCCGGCATCCGCGTCGAAGCGCCCATCGAGGCCACTTATCTCGCTTGGCTCAACGTGACCGATCTCGGCCTCGCCGATCCCATCGCCCACTTCGAAAAACACGGGGTTGGTCTGAGCGACGGCACGTATTTCGGCGCCCCGCAGG
The DNA here is from genome assembly GCA_945882935.1 of Opitutus sp. GAS368. Lineage (GTDB taxonomy): Bacteria > Verrucomicrobiota > Verrucomicrobiia > Opitutales > Opitutaceae > Tous-C4FEB. Next base: position 39,732 of record CAMCWW010000019.1, on the reverse strand, counting down.
GCCACTATATGCGCCTAAATTTCGGCTGCACCCGCGCCACGCTCACCGAGGCGCTTCGACGCATGAAGATCGCCCTCGCCGCCCGGTAACACGCCCCGGGCCACCGTGCCCCTTTTCAACGTCCCGTTCTCAACCGAGCCAAATATCTCGTGATGCGTGGCTCTGGATCCACGGCCGATCTCTCGGGGTTATCGGCCGTATCCACCCGACGGGGCGCCTCAGTATCACCATCGAACTTGCCGGTTGGGTTAGCGCCGCCGCAGCCTCCCGTCGTGCCGCGCAACGCGCCGATGCCCGCGCACCGGCGGATGCAGGACGCCGAGCGCACACCTTCCCTGCGCAGGTGTCGCCGAGCAGGTGACACTGGCTTGGGAGTTGCGGGGTCAACCACGGCAAACCACGTTCGAGGCCGTCCATGCGCATCGGGCCTTACCAGCTTTCGTCGAATCTGTTTCTCTCGCCACTCGCGGGTTATACCAACCTGCCCATGCGGCTCACCGTGCGTGAACTCGGCGGACTCGGCTGGGCCACCACCGATTTGGTCAACGCCCGCTCACTGATCGAGCGCAACCGCGTCGCCCTTCAGCTCGTCGCCTCGTCGCTCGAGGACCGTCCGCTAGCGATTCAACTTTTTGGGAGCGTGCCCGAGGAGATGCGCGACGCGGCCGTGATCTGCCAGGAACTCGGAGCCCAGTCGGTCGACATCAATATGGGCTGCCCGGTGAAGAAGGTCGTCAATATCGGCGGCGGTTCCGCCATGATGACCGAGCTCGATAAGACCGCGTCACTCGTCCGCGGCATGATTGCCGCCGTGAAGATCCCCGTCACGGCCAAGATGCGCCTCGGCTGGGACGACGACAATCTCACCGCGCCCGACCTCGCCCGCGTGCTCGAGGACGTGGGGGTCGCCGCGATCTTCGTCCACGGCCGCACCCGGGCGCAGGGCTTTTCCGGCGCGGTCAATCTCGCCGGCATTCGCAGCGTGGTGGAGGCCGTCAAAAGCATTCCCGTCATCGGTAATGGTGACGTGACGACTCCCGCCGCCGCCCAACACATGTTTGCCGAAACCGGCTGCACCGGGGTGAGCATCGGCCGCGGCGCATTCTACGATCCTTGGATTTTCCGGCGGACCGAACATCTGTTGCGGACCGGCGAACTCTTGCCCGAGGCGACGTTTGCCGAGCGGATCCGGGTGCTGCGACGCCATTTCGAACGTTACATCGAGTTTTACGGCGAAGACCATGGAGCGCGGCTCTTTCGAAAAGTCGCCCCGTGGTATGCGAAGCGTTTCGGGCCTTCAAAACTGTTCAAGCAGCGCATTGTTTCCATCACCTCGCGGGCGGATTTTGAGGCCGCGCTCGCCGAATACATCACGTGGCGTGCGCCCTTCTGCGACGAACACGGCGAGTCGCTGCCAAAGTATTCTCCCGCGCCGATGGTCGCGTCTTTCATGCGTGACCCCGCCGACGCCGCCGTCTTCGCCCGCGAGTCGATCCCCGTGCCGAAGGGCCCGGTTGACACGTGGTGAGACGCGCCGCGCACGGCCACTCGGCGCATCTCTGACGGCGCGGGATTGCGCGCTACCCCGCGCGGCGTCATCGTTTTTCCATGCCCACCGTCAGTCACTTCTGGGAACTCATTCTCGGCACGATCATCGCGTTGATCCCGATGATCAACCCGCTTGCCTCGGCCCCGACGTTTCTCGCCATCACCGAGGGCGATACGCACGAACGGCGTCTACAGCAGCTGCGAATGGCGTGCGTCTACATGGTCGCGATTCTCGTGAGTTTCCTGATCGGCGGCACGTTTATCATGGGGTTTTTCGGCATCTCGATCCCGGGTTTGCGCATCGCAGGCGGGTTGCTCGTCGCCGGCATCGGCTCGACCATGCTGATGGCGGCGCCCCGTGAGGTCTTCACCGACGATGCCGCCCAACAGGCCGCGCGGGCGAAGCGCGACGTCTCGTTCTCCCCACTCGCGATGCCGATGCTCAGCGGCCCGGGCGCGATCGCCGTCACCATCGGCTTTACCTCGCTCGCGACGAGCTGGCTCGACTACGTCGCGATCATACTCGGCATTCTAATCGTGGCGGCGATCACCTACTGCACCCTTCGGCTTTCCGAACGCGTCGTAGTGGTGATCGGGACCAACGGCATGAACGCACTCTCAAAAGTCATGGGCTTCTTGATTCTATGCATCGGCATCCAGTTCGTCGTGAACGGAGTCCTGGGCATCGCGACCGACCCGGTCTTGCTGCGGGGCATCCGAGACGCCGTGCAGCCCCGTTGAGCGCCCGCCGCTCGTAGTCCGAATCAGTACCGCTTGGAAACTTTCGCTCCGGAGCGATCCACAAAGTTCAGGATCCGATTCTCGGCATCGATACCTTCGAACGAAATCGCCAAGCCTTCATCAAGCATCTGCCCCACCCGCATGAGCCGCCCGTAAATCAACGCACGCGGAGGTGGGCCCTCATATATACCGGTGACTTTCGCGTCGGTCACTAGGTGGCGAAAAGCCGCACTCGCCTCTTTGCTGGCTTGAATCTCGGTCATCACGCTCACTCCCGGCGCAATCGCGGCCGATGCAGAAAAGCGGCTCAAGGCCGGGGCACGGCGGCCGACCCACTCTCCCGGCAGGGGCGGGCCCAACGCCCACGAGCCGGAGCGATCGCGGCCAGCCTTTCCGACGGCGTCGGGCCGGCGGGCGAATGGCGCTCCGGTCCGGCGACCTGAGCCGCTCGCGGGCGGACTTTGATCACAGGAACTGCTTCTTCGGAATCGAGCATCGGAGCTGCCGGCGGCGTTGGCCCACCAGGACTGGCAGCAACCGCAGCTGAAGCCGAAGCTACCGGGTTCATCTCAGACTCGGATGCCAGCTTGGGCTTAAGTCTTGAGCGCGGCGCGTCTCCCGCGGGGCTCGATGCATTGGGGGCAGACGCCACCGGCGGCACTACGGCTCCATCGGCCGCAGCTGCCGGAAAATGCGGCTTTAGTTTTAGCGGGGGCGTCTCCTCATTCATGGCCGTGATCGATCCGAATTCCTCGCCACACGAAACCAAAAAGATTCCCTCGCGGTCCAATTCGGCCTGAACCACGTTGGTACTCTGCTGAAACTACTATGATCCGTCCCCTATCGCTCCTGTTCGCCTTCATTTGCCTCCAACTGACCGCCGGTTGCCTGGGTTCGCGCAAAAATCCGAAGCCCAAGGAAAACCAAGCTATCGCCGCCGAGCTCGAAGAGAGCTTCCGCCAACGCTGGATAGAAAAGCGGGCCGGTGAATTGACCGGCAAAGGCGTCGCTGCCGACCTCGCCCGCACGCAGGCGTTTGAAGAATTTAAGGTGAAGTTCAACTTCCCCGAGCCCAAGAAAAAGTGATGCACGGAGGCGTGCGCCCGGCTTTTTCCAGACAGGTCCGCTCGATTCGGGGCCGGGCCAAGGTCGGATGAAGTCGGCCCCAAGTCCCGCCGAGGCCACGCGCGGTGCGCTAGCAGCTGCGCTGTGTTATCTCGCTTGAGGTCTGGTGCCGCTCTATTGGCATCAATTGGCTTCGGTCCCCGCGACCGAGTTGGTCGCACACCGGCTGGTCTGGTCACTGGTCTTCGTCGCGGCCGCGCTGTGGTGGCGAGGCGGGTTCGGCGAAGTCCGGGCGGCACTCGTTCCCGGCCGAAGTCTGGCGATCAACCTGTTGAGCAGCCTGCTGCTCACCGGGAATTGGTTGGTCTACGTCTGGGGTGTAAACCAAGGCCATGTCATCGAATGCAGCCTGGGTTATTTCCTCGTGCCGCTGCTCAACGTCGCTCTCGGCCGTTGGGTGCTGCATGAGCAGCTGCGGCCGGCCCAAGTTATCGCAATCGGCTTGGCCGTTCTCGGAGTCGCCATCCAAGTCTGGCAGGTCGGCCACCTCCCGTGGATCGCGCTGGCGCTCGCCCTCACCTTCGGCGGCTACGGGTTGCTGCGCAAACGCTCCCCGCTCGGCCCGCTCACCGGCTTGGCCGTCGAGACCACGTTGCTCGCGCCGGCCGCCGCCGCGTTTCTGGTGTGGCACGAATTCAAAAACGGCGGCGCCCTCGGCCATGCGAGTATCGCCGTTCAAGCCCTGGTGCTCAGCACCGGCGCGGTGACGGCGATCCCCCTGTTGCTCTTTGCCTTTGGCGCGCGCCGCATCCGCCTGATCACCTTGGGCCTGCTCCAATACATCGCGCCTAGCGTGCAATTCATTTTGGGCCTTGCGGTCTTCCATGAACCATTCGCCCGCGAACGGGTGCTGGCATTTGCGGTCATCTGGGCCGGTCTGGTGCTTTACACCGTAGATAATCTCCGCGCCCAACGCGCCAGAGCGGGCTCGACGCCTCTGCAGCAATAAATTCAACTCCGATCACTCCTATGAAAAACCTCCACCCCCTGCTGTCTTCGTTGCTCTGCGCTGCACTCCTTCCTTTCGCCGCCGCCCAAACAGCTCCCGCCCCGGCCACAACTCCGCCCAAAGCCGACCCATCGGCCGCGATCGAGAAAAAGGACACCACCGGGGCTTTCCGCAAAGCCCACGAATCGTTCTTGGCCCGAGGCCAAGCCGGCCCGGTCGGCGTACTCTTCATCGGCGATTCCATCACGGCCGGTTGGACCAAAGCGCCGCACATCTGGGAGCACTACTACGGGAAATTCCAACCGGCCAATTTTGGGATCGGCGGCGACCGCACGCAGCACGTTATTTGGCGGATCGAAAACGGCGAACTCGAAGGGCTCAGACCCAAGGTTACCGTCCTGATGATCGGCACCAACAATTCCGCCAACGACACCGCCGCGGAAATCACCGCCGCCAACACCAAAATCATCGGCCTGATCCGCGCCAAAATGCCCGCGACCAAAGTGCTTCTGCTCGCCATCTTTCCCCGTAGTGCCCGCAAAGATGCCGACGGCAACTTGACCGCAGTCGCCGTCGCGGATGCAGCGAAACGCACCGCAGTGATCAACGCCGTCAACGCCGATCTCGCTAAGCTCGACGACGGCGTGAGCGTGCGCTTCCTCGATATCGCCAACGTATTCTACGGTCAGGACGGCAAGATTCCCCACGCCATTATGCCCGACCAGCTACACCCCAACGCCGCCGGTTACCAGCTCTGGGCCGACGCGATGAAACCGTTGCTCGCCGAAATGCTCAAGTGAGCTCCCGCTTCCCCCGAGCGAACCCCCCGGTCAATCGGGCTTGATTTCCAAGAGCTCGACCACGAACACCAACGTGGCATTGCGACCGATCTTCGGCTGCTGACCGCGGGTGCCATAAGCCAGCTCGGGCGGGATGATCACGACGCGTTTCTCACCGACGCGCATCTGTTGCAGAATCTGGTCCCAGCCTTGAATGACTTGATCGCGCCCCACGCGGAAAATAAACGGTTTTCCCTTGTCCAAGTTCTCATCGAACGTGACCCCGGAGAGCAGCTTGCCCGTGTAAAGCACCGCCACGTTGTTGCCGGGCTTCGGACTCGCTCCGCTGCCAGTCTGCAAAATCACGTAGCGAATCCCCGTGTTGGTCTTCTTCGCCTCGGGCCAAGTCTTCTCCACGTAGACGAGATCCTCGGCGGGAATCTTCTCGCGCTGCGCCAGCAGCGCCGGGGTGACGAAAAACAAAGTCGCAGTCGCAAGGATCCAAGGGTGGAGGAAACGGCAGTTCATTCCCGGAAGGTTGTAACGTCGCCGCGGTCGTTGACACGGAAATTTTTAGGCCCGCAGGCCGGATGTGCCGCGATGAGCCCCATCGCTCGGTCCAGCAAGGTCCGCCCCGGCTCCATCCGGTGCCACGTCGAAGCGCCCGAGGGATGCGGCAGAGGAATGCAGTCCGCCGCGTGCCCGCGATAAGTGATCGGGAAAACCTGGCCGATACATTCCACGAGCGGTCGCTCGCCGAGAAATTGCGCGATCGCGAGCTTCCCCACCGGCACCACCAACTCGGGTCGGAGCAACTCGAACTCCCGCTCCAACCAATCGGCGCACCGGGCGATTTCGTCGGGTGCCGGCACCCGGTCGCCTCCCTCCGGACGCTTGCCCGGGAAACAGCGGCAAACCGCCGCAAAGTAAACGCGATCGCGAACCTGCTCCTCCGACCAACCCGGAGCACCGGCAAACCATTTGAAAAGCGTCTTACCCGCAGTCCATGCAAACGGCCGACCCAACTTGGGCTCTTTGTCGCCCGGCGCTTGCCCGACGAGCAACACCCGGCCCGCCACGGCGCGGCCCACGACGCTCGGCCGCTGCATCCGCGGACAGCGGACACACGCCCGCAGAGCAGTAAGATGGGCTTCAATAGCGGCAACCGAGGGCATAAAAAAGGGGCGGACTCAACGTCCGCCCCCCAACCTATCGTCGTAAAGCAAAACCTCAGCGCGACCCGCGTCCGCCGCCTCCGGATGCCCCGCCGCCACTGGCACCGAAGCGGTTCCATCCGCCCTCGGACGACCGGGGCTGGCCACCACCCTCACCGCGTCCGCCGCCTTGGCCACGACCGCCTTGGCCGCGGCCGCCGCCACCACCTTGGGCGTGACGCGGGCCGCCGCTGCCGTAGCCGCCGCCACGCTGACCGCCGCCGCGAAAGCCGCGCTGCTGCGTGGGCTGCTCAGGACGAGCGATGATCGGAGCGTAAACGAAACCTTCGAGCTTCAGCTCGGGAATCTTGGCCCCGATGAAGCGCTGAATGTCACGGATGTCGGCCGCGTTTTCCGGCGTGACCAAGGTGATCGCGTCGCCCACCGCCTGCGCCCGGCCGGTGCGGCCGATACGATGGACATAATCCTCGGGCTTCTCCGGCACATCGTAATTGATGACGTGCGAAACCCCGGCGACGTCGATGCCGCGGGCGGCAATATCCGTGGCGACCATCACTTCATACTTGCCGGACTTGAAGCCTTCGAGGGCTTCGATGCGCTGGTTCTGCGACCGATTTGCGTGCAACACCGCGACCGCGTGATTGCCGGCCTTGAGACGACGGGCGATCTTGTCGGCACCGTGTTTCGTGCGGGAAAACACGATCACGCTATCGAACTCGGTTTTGGCGAGCAAAGCCTCGAGCAGATCAAATTTCTGATCATGCGCGACCGGGTAGAGTGCGTGATTGACCGATTCATTGACCGAACGGGCCACGCCGATCTCGACTTTGGCGGGATTGCGAAGCGCAAACGACGCGACGGCCGCGATCTCCGGCGGCACCGTGGCGGAGAAAAACAACGTCTGCCGCTCCCGCGGACACCGGGCGATAATGTCTTTGACGGTCGGCAAGAAACCCATGTCCAGCATCCGATCGACCTCGTCGAGAATGAGAATGTTGATGTCACGGAGACTGATCTCCCCGGTCTTGAGATAGTCCACAAGCCGGCCCGGCGTCGCGACGATGATATCGACGCCGCGCTTCAATTCGGAGCGCTGGGCGCCGTAACCCACGCCACCAAACACCGCGACCGTGCGGATATCGGTAAAGCGGGCAAAATTGCGGAAAGACGTCTCGACCTGGGCCGCGAGTTCACGGGTAGGTTCGAGGACGAGGACGCGGGTCCGACCGTGGGCGCCGAGGCGCGTGAGCACGGGGAGGGCAAAGGCCGCCGTTTTGCCGGTGCCGGTCTGAGCCGAAGCGATCAGGTCGCCGCCGCCGAGGACGACGGGGATGGCGCGAAGTTGGATAGGAGTCGGATCGGTGTAACCGGCGGCTTGGACGCCGCGCAGGACCGACTCGGAGAGATTAAGAGCCTTAAAAGCCATGAGAGTGAATGATTCTGGCAAACTGCGCCAGGAACAGGAGCGCAGGCAGAGTCATTGTTCACTCGCTGACGCTCGACGGCTCGTGAGCCGTAAAGAAATGAAAAAGACGGAGCACCCGGAGGCGCTCCGTCTCGAATTAATAATCGACCCTTAACGGATCGCGTTACGATTAGTAACGGCGCTCGCCACGGTCGCCGCCGCCGCCGCGATCGCCGCGGTAACCGCCGCCACCGCCGCCGCCGCCGAAACCACGACCGCCGCCGCCGCCGCCGAAGCCGCGACCGCCGCCGCCGCCGCCGAAGCCGCGACCGCCGCCCTCTTCTTTTGGACGGGCTTCATTGACGGTGAGCTGACGACCGCCGAGGTCGAGGCCGTTCATCTTCTCGGTGGCGAGCTTCGCCTCTTCCGGGGTGCCCATGGTGACGAATGCGAAACCGCGTGGGCGGCCGGTCATCTTGTCCATAGCGACATAAAGGTCGGTCACGGTGCCGAATTGGCTGAAAGCCGAGCGGAGCTCGTCTTCGGTGGTCTTGAACGACAGGTTTCCGACGTATAGTTTAGAGTTACTCATGATGATGTTGCGTAGTTCCATCGCTCGCTGCCAGTCCGTTCCCACTGTGGGTTTCGAAATCATCACTTGAGCAACTTAGCTCAGCCTACGACTCACCAGATCCTGTCACCAAAACGCTTTCACTAACGACTGAGACGCCAGAAAGGCCGGGACGGCAAAGATAGCAAGGACAATTTCAATCCGTCGCCCGCCGGCAAAACCTCGGCCAAGACCGGGGTTGCGCGCGGTCGCACGGCGCTAGATGGAGTATTTAGCCCGAATCTCAGCCGGAATGTCCGTCGCCCGGCCTGTTGCCAAAGTCACCAACACGTAATCGCAATGTCCGTCACAGATCCGCTTTCCTGTCGTTAGCTTTTCGATCTCGAACGCCACCCGGCAGCCCGTTGCGGTGAAGCCCTCGATCCAAGTCCGCACCACCATCCGGTCACCCAAACCCAAAGGCCGGCGGTATTGAATCGCCGCAGCCGACATAAACCAGCCCAGCCCTTGCGCCGAGAACGCCTGCATCGACATGCCATAACACCGCTCCATTTGGTCGAATCGCGCGGCCAACACATAATCAAGGTAACGCGTCGAATGAACGTGTTGGTAGAGATCAATGTTGTCAGGCCGGACCGAAAGCTCGGTCTCAAATTTGGAGAATACGTCCATAGTAATGATGCCGGCTTCCCACGGCGGCCCGCCGACCAAACAACGACCGGCGCCCGGGGGCTACCCAAAAAAACGATCCTGCAGGCGGCGGTCGCGCTTGGTCGGGCGTCCGGCGCCCGGGGCGCGCGCGTTCACTTGCTGGGCCCGTTGTTCTCGCGCTTGGGCAAATTCCTCCGGCGGGGTCAGATCGACGTAAAACTCCGCCAGCCGCACGGCGCCCACGCGGCTCGCCGGCGCGGCGACGACCCGAAGCGTGCGCTGCATCACGCCTTGGCGCACCGTCACAATTTCACCCGCGCGCACCGTCCGCGCCGGCTTGGCGACCAATTCGCCGACTGAGACTTTGCCTTCACGGCAGGCAACCGTAGCGAGGGGCCGGGTCTTAAAAATACGAACCGCCCAGAGCCACTTGTCGACTCGGGCGGTGTTCGCTTCGTCAGCCTCCATCGTTGAACGAACGGTTTAAGCGTCGGGCGGGGCGCGGCGTTACCCTTTTTTCGCACGCAGAGTCGAAGAGACCCAATCCTTCAAAATATCCTTCTCAAAGCGGAGCGGGTCTTGTCGGTCCAGCGTGAGGCGCATGTCGAAGGCTAGGTCGCGAATATCCTCAGTCCCCTCTTTGACCGTCTTGCCCGCGGCGTCCGTGACCTTGAAGGAAAACTTAAATCGTGGCGCGTAGATAGACTTTACGATCCGCACGTCGGAAAACTGCGGGCCGCGCCAAGGCTCGTAGTCACCAGCCAGATCGATGTCCGCGAATGTGACGACTAACTTCTGACCGGCAGGCAGGGCTTTCTCAGCCCGGTCCACGATGAAGGACCTAATTTCATCGAGAATACCATCGCGACCTTTGTCCGTGCCGAAGTCGCCGTCCTTCACGTCGGTGAAGGTCTCCGGTTTTTCAAAAATCACTTCGGTGCGGACGGAGGCCTTGGCCGTCTCGACGGCGCTGAGCGCCAGAGGAGCCGCCAATCCGAGCAAAATCAGGGTGAGGCAGGGGAATGTTTTCATGGAGAAGTGCGATTCAAATTAACTGAAAAGAGTTCCATTGCGAGCCGGTCGGCGAAAAATTCTGCGGGAATCTATCTCAGGGCCGGCCGTGCACTTCGCCATTGCACCTGCTCTCCACCCGACTTTCGTGACTGCTCTATGAGAAATTACTCCACCCTGCTTCTCGTGTTCGCCGGTCTTACGTTCAACGCCGCCGCCGCGCTCCCGGCCGCCAAAGTCATTTCGGAGCCCGACCGCATCCGAGTCGAACTGGGAGGCCAGCTTTTCTCCGAATACATCTTCTCCGGCGCGCCTCGCCCCTACTTCTATCCCGTGCTCGCGGCCGACGGCACGCGGCTCAACCGCGACTTTCCGATGAAAAAGGACACCGCGGGCGAGGCCACCGATCACCCGCATCACCGCTCGCTTTGGTTCACCCATGGTGCCGTCAACGATGTCGATTTTTGGACCGAGGGTCCGACCAAAGGAACGATCGTGAGCGAGTCGATGATCGCCGCCGCCGTCGGCCCCACTGCCACGATCAAGGCGCGCAATCGTTGGGTCGCACCCAGCGGAGTGGTCGTCTGCACCGACGAAACCACCGTTTATCTCAGCGCCGTGCCGGCCGGTCGCCAGATCGATTACGAAGTCACCCTGTGCGCCCCCGCCGACAAACCCGTTGTCCTTGGCGACACCAAGGAGGGATCGATGGCCTTCCGCGTCGCCCAGTGGCTGACTCCGCCTCACACCCACGCGAAAAAGAAAGTCGATGGCGTCGGCCGCATCGTCAACGACGCCGGCGTGACCGACGGCGCGGCTTGGGGCAAACGTTCGGCTTGGGTCAGCTACTCCGCGCCAAAGAACGGCACCACCTACGGCATCGCGATGTTCGACCATCCGAAGAATCCCCGCCACCCGACGTGGTGGCACGTCCGCGACTACGGCCTTTTCGCCGCCAATCCGTTCGGTCAACACGACTTCGAGCCTGCCCAAAAGAACAACCCCAAGGCCGGGGAGCTCGTTATCCCGGCCGGCGGAAGGGTCACGTTTCGTTGGCGCCTGCTCTTTCATACCGGCGACGAAAAATCCGCCCGCCTCGCCGAGCAGTTCGCCGCCTACGCCCAGACTCCGTAACGCCCCCATCGACCTCGCTCCGGCTTTCCGGGATCCCACGGTTTAGGTGCCGTAAAGCCGGTCGCCGAAATCGCCCAAGCCGGGCAGGATGTATTTCTTCGCGTTAAGCGCGCGATCAAGCGCGGCCACATGGATCACCGTGCCGGGGTGATGCTTTTCAACCTCAGCCACGCCCTCGGGGGCCGCGACGATACAAACCAGCTGCGGACTCACCGCGCCGTGCTCTTTCGCCACCGTGATCGCCTGCGACGCGCTCCCTCCTGTCGCTAACATCGGGTCGACCAAAAACACCCGCCGGCCCGCGAGCGGCGGCAGCTTGCAGTAGTAATTTCGCGCCACCGCCGTCTCGTGGTTCCGTTCCAACCCGAGGTAGCCGACACTCACGTCGGGAAACGTATCTAAAAACGGCTGCACCATGCCGAGTCCCGCGCGCAGAATCGGCACCACGACCAAGGGCTGATGCGTGAGCACACGCCCGTTCATCGGCTCAAGCGGGGTCTGAATCGGTTTATCTTCGGTCGGCAAATCCTCTGTCGCTTCAATCGCGAGCAGGAGGCTCAACTGATAGCAGAGCGTGCGAAACGTCGCAGGCTTCGTCGTTACGTCCCGCAAATGGGTCATGATGTGGGCGGCGAGCGGGTGGGCGATGATGTGCAGCGGCATGATAAAAAATTCAGCTCCCCACGTTCCCTGATCTTTTCACAGCAAATCCCTTTCCACCTTCCGCTCGAGGAAGCGCTCAAATTCCTTTCTCAGCTCCTTCGCTTTGCCCCGCAGCCCCGGCATGAGCGCGAGCCAGTTGTAGACCTCCTCCCGCAGGTGTTTCGGCATGACCGGCTCCGTCACGCGCACCCGATCGAGCGCGCGCACGCAGTGCACCGCGATCTCATCACACATCTTCTGGGCGTCGGCCGTGCTGTGCTGACCGGCGAGCCGGATGACTTCATCCATCCGACGATGCCGGCGCTTCAAAATCGTTTTGTAGGCCAGCAGGCTCGGCACGACCACGTTCACGGTGCGCGGATAAAAACTCGCCATCAGGTTCCACGGATCGTTCCCGTCGCCCGCTTTTCGTAGATCGCTGCGCAGGATCACGCACGGAATATCCGCAAATTTCGCGAACATGAACTCTACCACAGTGCCGCTATCCAGCTCTGTTCCATCGAAATTAAACAGCGCCAGATCACACGCCACCAGCGCCCTGATGTCCTGATCCCGCACCGCCCGCGCCGTGGTCCCGCGCGGCTCGAAATCCTGCGGCAATTCGCAGAGGTAACGTCCTTGCGATTTCTCGTAAATCGCCTCCGCGAGATACGCATTTCCGATCAGATGCTTCAACGTGAAGAGCTCGCTGGCGAAATAGACGGTGGAGCTGCGCGGTTTTTTCTTCATCGCGTGGACGTGCCTGAGGAAGTGGCTGTTGCCCCCACCCCACAACGCTTTTTATCCGCTCCTGACGACGCCCGTCGAACCGCCCGTTTTCAGGGCCGCAACGTCACCGTATGCTCCGTCTTCCCCGGCAACAACGGCGTCGCGTCGCCCCGCACCCAAGCGGCGTGACCCACTCGGAAAAACGGCGACAACGGATGTCCGCTCTGCCCGCCCGGCATGTGGAAAATTCCCTCGGCTTCACGCCCCGGCGACACCACGAGCCGTTCACTCGCGCCATAATTAGGCCGCTGGAATCGCGGCATATCGCGGTCCCCCGGCAACTCATCGGCCGTCATCCGCAACCAAGCCGTCAGCCTGTTCGGCACCCACGCCGGCAACGTTTGCACCAACGGATGCTCGATCCGCGCCACGTTTTTCCGACCCCACGTCGCCTGCGCGAGCGAGGTCCCGCTCTGCCCCAACCCGGCGACCACCTCGTCCGCCGCCGCGACCAGCAACTCCTCCCAACCGGACTCCCGCGGGCTCAACAGATGCAGCGGCTTCTGCTCCAACAACGCCCAGAGCGGCTCTTCATACGGCAACCGCCCCCAGTTAAATTTTCTGTCAGCCGCGACGCACGAGGCGAAGATCGGATCGAGCACCCGCTTCGCCACCGCATCCCGCCACGCTCGCACCGACCGATAGCCCACATCGTCGGTGGTCGCCCGGGCCGCGCCGCTTTCGACGCGCGCGCGCAGCTCCACCCGCTCCGGCTTCCCCGCGACGACTTCGGGCGAGAGCACCCGCAACAACAACTCCCGCCAACGGCCCAACGCCAACGCCCGGTCATCCAGCTGCAGCGCCAACAGATCCTTCGGCTCCGCCCGCTCCAGGCCCGCGAGCGCGTCCCGAATCTGCGCCGCCCGCATCGGAAAATCGTGTCCGCCGTCACCCAACTTCGCCGCCGCCGCCCCCCCTAGCATCCGGTGGTTGGCGCTCCATAAACGCCCGCCCGCCGGCGCGCGCACCACCGGCACTTCATCCGGCTTCAACAGGCCGTCCCAACGACGATCGCCAAACGTCCACAACACCGGAAACCGTCCGTCGACGCCGACGCGTTTCGGCACCCGTCCCGCAAGCGTCCAGGCGATCTCACCCGCGGAATCCACGATCAAAACATTGAGCGGTGTCACCCCCGAGCGCTGCGCCACTGCCACCGCCGCCGCCGTGTTCGGCGCCGTCTCGAAGCCGAAGAATCCAAAATTAATCGCCTCCGGCTCATGCGCGATCCAGCGCTGCGCGATCGGCCGGTCTTTTTCATCGGAGCCCACAATCGGCCCCCAAACCGTCCAGCGATATTCCATCACCACCGGTTCCCCGCCCTGCACGAGGATCGTCTCGGGCCGCACTTCAATCTGAGCCAGCGCTTCACGTCCCGGCACGCGGTAGAGCTCAGGCGAGATGCCCGTCTGCACGACCACCAGATCACAGGTATCGATCTGCGCCGCCGTCACACCCCAGGCCACGCGGCCATTGCTTCCGACGATCAGGCTCGGGGTTCCCGGCAACGTTGCTCCGACGACCCGTCTATAGGTTCCTCCATCCGTCCACACCAATGCCGCGCGATACCACGTGTTCGGCAGGCCCAGCCGCAGGTGCATGTCATTGGCCAGCATCGCGACTCCGCTCGCCGTGTGGGCGCCCGCCAACACAAACGCATTCGAGCCCGGCAACTCGCGCTCGCTATCACCGGGCGCAAGCCCCGAGACCTTGGCCGGCGCCGCCGCGCCTGCCTGTCGCAGGTTGATCGCTTGCGCCGGTGGAATTTTCGCCAACGGGGCGGTGCTCCCATCCAGCGCCGCGTCGCGCGGTCCGATCAGCGGGACGAAAAAAGCCAGCGCCTCGGCACCCAGCGTCTCCCGCAGCGTGCCCAGCATCCGCTCGTAGCCAACCGGGTCCGGCTGCATATCGAGCGTGATGGCATAGCTCACCAACCCGCAGTCCTCCGCGCGCCACGGCTGGGGAGTCACGCGCAACACCAAGTATTCAAACGGTTTTTCGCTCAGCGCCGCCAGGCCTGCATTCACGCCCGCCGCGTAGGCCTCGACGATGGCCCGCTCTTCCGCCGTCGCCCGCGCCACGGCCCCTTTCGCCAACGCGCGAAACCCATGCATCCGGGCCGCTTTGTCCAAGCCCAAAGCTCCCGCGCCGACCACTTCGGCCAACTCGCCCGCCGCTTTTCGCCGCATCAGATCCATCTGGAAAAAACGCTCTTGCGCGTGGACCCAACCGAGCGCCCGCGCGACGTCCGCCCGGTTCGCACCCGTGATCGTCGGCACGCCCAACCCATCGCGCTCGATCGTGACCCCCGCAGTCAGTCCCGCCACGGTCGCCGGTCCGTCGATTTGCGGCAGGCTCGCCTGCATCCGCAGGTAAAACCAGCCGCCGGCAACCGTGCCCAACCCGCCGACGACCGCCAGCATCCCCCCGCCGATTTTCAAACTCTTAACGATTCGAGACGCCATGGTGCGCGATGTCTTCAAAGCGTGAGGTGCTCTCGAATCTTGGCCACAAGCACCGGCACGGGCTCCGCGATATCGAGCATCAAAGCGTCCGTCGGTGACTCCAAGGCCAGCAGTTGCGAGTCGAGCATCTCAGGCTTCATAAAATGCCCTGTCCGTCCCGCGATTCGCTGCCGGATCAATTCAGGCGACCCATGCAAATGCACCAGCTTCACGCCCCGAGAGTGCTCGATCACAAATTTCCGATACGATTCCTTTAACGCCGAGCACGTCACGATGCCGCTCTCACCGCGCGCCAAGGTCGCCGTAATGTGCACCCGGATCGACGCCAGCCAAGGATCACGGTCCGAGTCTTGCAGCGGCTTGCCCGCCGCCATTTTGGCGATGTTGGACGGCGGATGAAAGTCGTCCGCGTCCCGAAAACCCCAGCCGATCGAGTCCGCGAGCGCCTGGCCCACCGTCGTCTTGCCCGTGCCCGCCACCCCCATGATCAACACGATCAACGGCGGCCGCAGCTCCCAACTCTTGGCCGCGACCGGGTCCCGGCCTTCGTCAAAATCAATGAAATCAAACATCGTCTCGATCACCTTGCCCGGAAGTCCGCCCGCCTCGCGGACGCGCCGCTCGACCGTGGTCCGGCTTTCATCCCGCCAGCCCCGCTTCATCATAAACGCATTCCAAACCGCACACTCATCGTCCGATCGCGGCGTGCCCACCGCTCCCGCCCACGCCAGCACGGCTTCATCCGTTTCGCCGCGCAGCGCCCGCTCTTTCACCGCCGCGTAACTCACGCCGAGAAACGTGCAGCACCGCGCGTCGAACCGGCCCGGGGTTTCATCGCCGAGATTCTCCCGGTAATCCTCAGGTAGCATCCCGCGCGCGTGCAGCCGGATCTTGTCGAGCATTCGCCCAAAATACACGAGGCGACCGACGAGAGTGTAGGGGCTGCGAAGACCGAAGACTTTGGGCATGGGCGGTTGAATTCGAACCCATTGAAAAAACCGGCGGCCAATCCGCAATCGCCAATCCAACCCCGCTGCTTACTCGCCCAGAAAATACATCAACGTACACACCCCGGCGAAAATCACCGTCGGCAAGGTGACCCACAACGGATTCACCGGCACGTTGTAATGCCCCACCGCCCACGCGACTAACCAGCACTTCAGCGCGATCAAAATCCAACCGGCGAGCATCAGCCGCTTCGACTTCGCCGAGCGCGGCGCGCGCCGCGTGACCCTCACTTCGCGGACAAATTCCAAATCGTAGCTCGGCGGCGACCGGCGGGAAATCAGTTGGAGAAGATTGGAGAACACGCTCCCACCATATCGATCTGCGCCGAATTGCAACGCGCATGCCCCGGTGCGCGCCACCGCGCCCGAGCCGGCGGAGTTATCCCGCACGGCCACGTGGTCGCCCAAAGACCTTCACCGCTTGCCCCACCCCGTCGCCTCACCGCCCATACATCGCCCCGAGCGATTCCAGATACGCGGCGGTGCCACCCGTGATGAGTTGCTCGATTTGCCCGGAGCGGGCGCGCCACTGCCAGTTGCCCTGCGGTTTGCCCGGGGCGTTGAAGCGCGCTTCGCTGCCGAGGCTCAGCACATCCTGCAGGGGAAAGACCGCCAATCGGCTCACCGCCGCGTAGCTCGCGCGGATCAAGTCCCAAGCCACTTCGCGGCCGTCCACCCGCAGGTAGCGCCGCACGTGGTCGCGCTCTTTCTCCGAGGTCGTGGCATACCAGCCGATCGTCGTGTCGTTGTCGTGCGTGCCGGGATAGATCACGCCGTTCGCCACCAAATTGTGCGGCAGGTAAAGATTCTCCGCGTCGTCGCCGCCAAACGCGAATTGTAAAATCGCCATTCCCGGCAACCCCGTCGCCTCGCGCAGCGCCACCACGCTCGGCGTCAGCTCGCCCAAATCTTCCGCGATGATCTTCGCCTCCGGAAACGCCGCCCGCACCGATTTGAACAGCTCCAACCCCGGCGCCTGCACCCACTCTCCCGTGCGCGCCGTCGGCGCCGTCGCCGGAATCCGCCAGTAGGCATCAAACCCGCGGAAATGGTCGATCCGCACCACGTCGCATAGTTCAAACGAGGCCCGCAGCCGGGCATGCCACCACGCGAAGCCGTCGGCCACATGCCGCTCCCACTGGTAAAGCGGATTGCCCCAAAGCTGGCCGTCCGCCGAAAAGTAATCCGGCGGCACGCCCGCCACCGCCAGCGGGCGACCCGTCTTCGCATCCAATTCAAACAGCTCCGGATTGGCCCACACGTCGGCCGAGTCCGCCGCCACGAAGATCGGGATGTCGCCGATAATCTCGATTCCCCGCGCGGTGGCCGCCGCCCGTAGCGCCCGCCACTGCGCAAAAAACAGGTATTGATAAAACGCGTGGGCCTGCGCCTCCGCCGCCAGTTGTTTTCGCAACGGGGTTTTCTCCGCCGCCGCCAGCGAGCGCACCGCCGCCGGCCAATCCCACCAGGCGACGCCCCGATGGTGGTCCTTCAGGGCGAGAAAAAAACTATAGCCGTCGAGCCACGTCGCCTGCTTCTTTTGGAACGCGGCGAAGGTCTCGCCGTCGGCCGCCAGCACCGGCGAACCCGCCCGCTTGAACCGCGCAAAGGCTAACGCGAGCAGCGGCCGCTTTTGCTCATAGAGCGCCCCGTAATCCACCCGGGCCGCACTCAGCTTGGCCAGCGGCGCGATCTCGGCCTGGGTCAGCATTCCCGGCGCCACCAGCGCCCGCAGATCGACCAAATACGGATTGCCCGCAAACGCCGAGAAACACTGATAGGGCGAATCCCCGTAACCCGTCGGCCCGAGCGGACAAATCTGCCAATATTTTAGCCCGGCTGCTTGGAGAAAATCTAGGAACCGCACCGCATTTGCATCGAAGGTCCCGACGCCTTGATCACCCGGCAACGCCGTCGGGTGCAACAGCACTCCCGCAGCGCGGGCATCTAGCCAATTAAAAAGCGGGACGGGAGTTACGGCGGACGTGGGCATGGCGGGTTTCGGGCGAGATTGGGCGACACGCTCCGCCCCGGCGCAAATTGTAATTCCATCCGCACCCGCTTACCACGATCAGCAACCGCGCGCCGCCTGCAAAAAGGTCCACCACCACGCCCACCCCATCATCAATCCAAAAATAAAAAAGGCCCCATGCGGAACATGAGGCCTTCGACCGCGGATCACTCCGCGAAACGTCCGCGACGAACCCGCTTACTTCCAGCTCAGCACGAGCCGGGTGAAGTAGGTCGTGTCGAGTTTGTCGACGCCACGACCAGGCTGGCTGTTGTAATCGTTGGCAACGCCGACCCGGAGCTTCCACTGCGTGCTCGCGATCGGGAGTTCCAACAAACTCTCATGGGTGACCACGTAGACGCCGAAGTCTTCAAACGTCGGGACGAAGGACAGACGGTTGATTAAAATCGAGTTTTCCAATTGCAGGCGATGGTTGAGGCCGAAGTCCAAACCGGCCGCCTTCACATCTCCGGTGCGGGGGTTCTTGTAGCCGGCATAGCGGAACGACAAACCCGCGCGGCCCGTGAGCGCCTGCTTCGCGTCCTTTATGAGATCGTAGCCCAAACCGGCCGCCGCCACCTCGTAGAGTTCGATGTCCTTGATCCGGTCGAAGCCGCCTTCGTTACGCACATACCAAGATTTCTGGCTCGCGAAGTTGTTCGCGTAGTCCACGCCCACTTTGAACTGGTCCGCCGATTTCTCGCCGTCCGAAACCTGCCGGTCATAGCCGGTGTAGAACTGCAGGGTGTCCCGCACACCTGCGAGGGTCGCGCGAAACGCGAACGCCGTGGCCAGCTGGCTTTTATTACCGCTCTTACCCGACACATCGGCCGCCGCCTCGTAGGCCCAACCCCGCTCGAGCGCGGCGATGGCCGGATCTTTGCCGCCGGCCGCCCAGCTCGCCGCGACTTTGTCCACCGAAGTTGAGATCACGCCATCGGCGCCCGCGATCTTCACCGCGCCGCCCACCGTGGAGACTTTGCCGTCGATCCGCGTGCCGCTCGCGAGCCGCACCCCAACCGCGCTGTCCGTCGTGATCGAAACGACGTCGCTCTGCTTGATCGTGATCGCGCCGGCATAGGACGTCATCAATGTGACGTTGCCGCCATCGATTTTGCTCACCGTCCCGACGAGGCGGGAACCGTCTTTCGCCTCGATCGTATCGGCCGAAAGCATCGCGCTCGAAAGCGCAATCAACATGGCCGCCGAAGCGGACCGCAGAAATTTAGATAAGCTCATGATAGTCCGAGAGATCTCCAGCTCCTAAAAATCTGTCAATCTCAAGCCCACCCCGCTGGGTAATTTTACAGAGGCGTCACGGCAACGCGGCTCGACACTGCCCGACTCGCCGCTTTGCCTCCGCTTAACGCTCTACGCATGTCCGCCCCCGTCCAACGCCCTTCCCTCATCGTCGCCGACCGCTGGCGCGATTACCAACTGCTCGACTGCGGCGACGGCCTAAAACAGGAGCGCTGGGGCGCCTACAATCTCGTCCGGCCCGATCCCCAGATCATTTGGCCCCGCCACGGTTCCGCCGGCAGCATCGCGCCCCCGGGCGCGCCGGGCGCGAAATGGGACGGCTGGGATGGCTTCTACCACCGCAGCGAACAGGGCGGCGGCAAATGGGAATACCGCAAATCCCTCCCCGACCAATGGAAGCTAGCCTACGATTCGCTCGGGCTGACGTTTAAGATCCACCCGACGTCGTTCAAGCACACCGGCCTCTTCCCCGAGCAAGCCGTCAACTGGGAGTGGTTCTCCGCCAAGATCAAAACCGCCCGCGCCGCCGGCCGCCCGGTCAATGTCCTCAACCTCTTCGGCTACACTGGCGCCGCCACCTGCGCCGCCGCCAAAGCCGGCGCGAGCGTCACCCACATCGACGCCGCCGAAGGCATGGTGAAATGGTGCAAGGAAAACGCCGTGCTCTCCGGCCTCGTCGATGCGCCCGTCCGCTACATCGCCGACGACTGCCTCAAATTCGTCCGCCGCGAGCAGAAGCGCGGCAAATTCTACGACGCCATCATCATGGACCCGCCCACCTACGGCCGCGGCGCCACCGGCGAGATGTGGAAGCTCGAAGAACACCTCTGGCCGCTGCTCACCGAGTGTCGCGCCCTGCTCACGCCCTCGCCGCTCTTCTTCCTGATCAACGCCTACACCGCGCGCCTCTCCCCCACCGTCGTGGCGAATCTCCTCACCGAACTCATGCACGGTCGCGGCGGGTCGATCACCGCCGGCGAAGTCGGCCTCCCGATCCAGCGCGACGGCAAAATTCTCCCCTGCGGCATCTACGGCCGCTGGGAAGCGTGAGGTTGGGCGCGTTAGCCTCAACGCGCCATCACCCTCACCGATACTCCGCCAACTCCACGATGACCCCGTCGGGGTCGAGAAAGTAAACCAACGTCTTCCCGCCCGCGCCGGTGTCGAATTTCACCACGCCACCCGGCACCGCCGTCGGCTCGCCCCACACCTCGATGCCGGCGGCGCGCAACTTCGTCGTCACGCCGGCGATGTCGTCCACCCGCAGCGCAAAGTGCCGCAGCCCGCGCGTGTTGGCGCGGGAGTTTTCCGGCCCCGCCACGCCTTCCGGCGAGTGATAATGCAACAACTCGATCCGCGGGCCGCACCCCGGCAACTCGACAAACACCGCGTGGGCCTTCACCCCGCGCAGCCCCACGATCTTTTCGATCCACTCGCCCTCAAGGTGAGCCTCCTTCGTTTTCGTGCAGCCAAGCACATCGCAGTAAAAAGCCAAGGACCGCGCCATATCGGCGACTACGATGTTCAAGTGGTCAATTCCGCGGATCATGCCGCTCATGCTCCGGCCCACGCCCGCCGCCGCAAGGCCGTTTCCGGGCTTCTCCTTTTCGTGTATTTCGTGTGTTTCGTGGTTACCTCTCACCCATGACTTTCAAAATCGGCGTCGACGGCGGCGGCACCAAAACCGAATGCATCCTCATCGACGAGGCCGGCACGATCGTCGCGCACCACCTCGCCCCCGGCTGCAACCCCAACGTCGCCGGCCCCGAAGCCGCCCGCGCCATCGTCACCGCCGCCCTCTCCGCGCTCACCTCAACTCTCGCCTCTTCGCTTCAACTTCAACTTTCAACTTCATCTAGCAGCGTCGCCGCGACGCTGCTCTTTATGTCCGGCGCGCCGACGTTCTGGCAGGAATTCGCCGCCTCGCTCAACGGCTTCGGCCGCGTCACCGCCGCACCCGACTCGCTGCCCACGCTCGAACTCGCCACCAACGGTGCTCCCGGCCTCGTGCTCCACGCCGGCACCGGCTCCTTCGTCGCCGCCCGCGCGCCCGACGGCACCGTCCACTACGCCGGGGGCACCGGCTGGCGTTTCGGCGACCCCGGCAGCGGCTACGAACTTGGCCGCCGCGCCATCGCCCGCGCCCTGCTCGAGCTCCAAGGCTGGCTCCCGGCCTCGCGCCTTGGTTCCACCGTGCGCGACCACACGCAGCTTGGCGCCGCCCCCGACGCCCGCGCCATCACGCGCTACTTTTACGCCCACGCGGAGCCCAACCGCGTCATCGCCGCCCTCGCTCCGGCCGTTTTGCGCCTCGCCACGGAGGGCGATCACACCGCCCATCAGGTCGTCGTCGAATCCGCCACCGAGCTCCTCGATCTCGCCCATCACGTCGCCGCCAAACTGTTTCCCGGCACCGCGCTCACCAAAATCCCCACCGGCCTCAGCGGCGCGCTCCTAACCCACGCCACCGTGCGCGCCGCCCTCGCCCCGCGCACATCCCTGCCCCTTTCACCCATCACCGCCGCACCCATCGAAGGCGTGCGCCGCTTGCTCCTCCACTCCAGCTAATCTCATGCGCTCGTTTCGTCTGCTCGTCGCCGTCTTCGCCGTCGCCTTCCTCGGCGCTCACGCTGCGCCCGCGCCCGGCCAATCTACGTTCACCGCCGACTGCTACGTCGAATCGGTCAGCGGCGATCTGCCGATTGTCCTGACCGCCCCGCACGGCGGTGCCCTCAAACCCGACTCCATCGCCAACCGCAAAGAGGGCGTCCTCGGCGCCGATCTCAATTCCTTGGAACTCACGCGCGCCCTTGCCGCCGAACTCTTCGCTCGCACCGGCCGTCACCCCGCGATGGTCGCCAGCCATCTCCACCGCTCAAAGCTCGACCCCAATCGCGAGATCAAGGCAGCCGCCCAAGGCGATCCGACCGCCGAGTCCGCCTGGCGCGACTTCCACGCCGCCATCCGCGCCGCTCTCGCCACCACCGTCGCGCGCCACGGCTTCGCGTTCCTCATCGACCTCCACGGCCACGCCCACCCCATCGCCCGCCTCGAACTCGGCTACGCCCTCGACTCCGCTCAACTCAACCGCCCCGACACCACCTTCGACGCCTCCGGCCTGATCACGCTCAGCACCGTCAGCGATCTCCACGCCCGCTCCGGCCCCGCACTCGCTCCGTCCGCGCTCATTCGCGGCCCGCGCAGCCTCGGCGCGCTCTACCAAGCCGCCGGCCTCCGCGCCATCCCCAGCCCCCAGGAGCCTCAACCCGACTCTGATCCGTTCTTCGCCGGCGGCTACATCGTCCGCACCTACGCCGCCGCCCCCGACACGCCGAAAGTCGACGGCCTGCAAATCGAAACCTACCGCGTCGGCGTGCGCGATACTCCCGAAAATCGCGCCCGCTTCGCCCGCATCACCGTCGACGTCCTCACCCCATTTCTCCGCGAGCACTATGCCTTCGACCTCGCGGCCAAGAAATAATCCTCTTCGCCCGCTTCCCGCCCCGCCGTCTCATGCTCATTCGCTTCACCAAAGGCCCCGTCACCGCCCACACCGATCTGCTCGCCTGCGAGCGACCCGACGGCACCGGCACGGCCGCGGCAATGCCCAAACAGGCCATCCTCCCGCACGACGCCTTTCACTTCGTCGTCGAAAAAACCCTCGGCTGGCGCGACGCCTTCTTTGCCGCAATCGCCGCCGGCGCGACTCTCGCCGACACCACCGCCCGTTTCCATGCGGTCAAAAAATCTCCCGGCCAACCGCCTCGTATCCGCCAGATCGAGACGCTCATCACCTGCCTCCAAGCCGAGCAATGGGGCGGCGGCAGCGACCCCGCCGTCTTCATCACAAAGTTTGCCGCCGCCTGCCGCCAAGCGCGCACCCCGCCGCCCCCGCTCACACCCGACGACCTCGCCCGCGTGCGTCTCGCCCTCCGAGAATTCGGCGCCGCCTGGCGCCCGCTAAACCCCGGCCAGTCGATCGAACGCCCATTTCCGTGACCCCGGTTGTCGACCGACAAGTTCTCCCCGAACCCGTCTGGCTCACCCGCCAGTCGGCTCACGACGCCCGAGTCCGCGTCTGGACCGACCCGCACCAAGCCCGCGCCTCCCGCGGCGAAAAACATCCCGTTCACGATTTTCTTTTCAGTTACTACGCCTTCCGCGCCGCCTGGCTGAAACGCTGGCATCCCGGCCCCGACGTCGCGCTCGCTGGCGAAGCCGCCCGCGCCTTCCTCCGCTGGCCCGAGTATCGCGAAATCACCCTGCCCGACGGTTCCCCCGCCGTCACTCTCGACCCCGCCGCGCTCCCCGTTCATCGCCGCGTCTTCGTGACGTGGCTCCGCGATCTGCTGCAAACCATGCAGACGCGACCCGCCTTTTTCGGCTGCTTCGGTCTGCACGAGTGGGCGATGGTGTATCGCCAAACACCCGACGAGATCCGCCACAACGCTTACCCGCTCCGCTACCCGCCCGATGCCCTCGCCCGCATCGTCGAAGCCGCGCCCATCACCTGCACCCATTTCGACGCGTTTCGCTTTTTCACGCCGCCCGCCCGCCCGCTCAACCGGCTCCAGCCCACCCGCCAGACCACGCCGCAGCACGAGCAACGCGGCTGCCTCCACGCCGGCATGGACCTCTACAAATGGTCGTTCAAACTCGCGCCCTTCACGCCAAGCGAACTCGTCGCCGATTGCTTCGAACTCGCCTGCGCCATCCGGGAAATAGACATGCGCGCCAGCCCCTACGACCTCGCCGCC
This sequence comes from Opitutus sp. GAS368, assembly GCA_945882935.1. Classification (GTDB taxonomy): domain Bacteria; phylum Verrucomicrobiota; class Verrucomicrobiia; order Opitutales; family Opitutaceae; genus Tous-C4FEB. The sequence goes on along the minus strand of CAMCWW010000019.1, from coordinate 15,712 downwards.
CTCGGCTATCCGCCCATCGCGATCGAAACTCCCGCCGGCCGCGCCGAATACGAAACCCACCAACGCACCTTCGCTACCCGCGGCGAACCGCTCCGCGCCCGCCTCCTCGCCCTCTGCGAGCGCCTCCTCGCTGAGTAGCCGAGTTTCGTTCCCCGTAGGACAAGGTCGCCGACCTGCGCTCCAGGTCCCACGCCACGCCGCGCCACGCCCTGAATCATACCAATGGCTGTTGATTTTTAGACTGCCGGCTCCGAGGTCGAACGGGCATCTTGCCCGTAGGTTTGAGTATGAAACTCAACAGCTATTGGGATCAGACAAGGCAGGTCTGAGACGCTGCCCTACTTTCGAACGTTACCGACCTGCCCTCCCCGTCCCGTGCGGCCCCTCACCCCCGCGGCCTCGCCGCTCCCGGCAGAATCTCCCGCACCACGTCCGCTAGTTGCTTCGCCGTCGGCAGCTTCCCCTTAAATTCCGCCGGCAGCTTCGACTGCATCCGATACTCCGCGACGCCGATGGGATTGCCTTTCGACTTCAGCGCGAACTCCACCTCCACGTCGTCCTTCTCCGCGCACAAAATGATCCCGATCGACGGCCGGTCATCCCGCGCGCGTTCCTTTTCGTTCAGCAGGTTCAGATAAAAATCCATCTTCCCCGCAAACTCCGGCTCGAACGCGACTACCTTCAGATCGAACGCGACGAGCGCCTTCAGGAAGCGGTGATAAAACAGCAGGTCCACGAAGTATTCCTTCTGCCCAAGCGCGAGCCGGTATTGCCGGCCGACGAAGCAAAATCCGTAGCCGAGCTCCAAAATAAACTGCTGCAACCGCCCGATCAGCCGCTCCTCGAGTTCGCGCTCTTTCATCGGCCGCGCGATGCCGAGGAATTCCAGATTGTAGCGGCTCTTGAGCATCTCATCCGCCTGCGCCGCGAAATGCTCCGGCAACGCCGCCGCGAAATTGTGTGTCTTCTTCTCCGCCTTCGCCCGCTCGTAAGCCTGCGCCTTGATCTGGTTGAGCAACACCGCCCGGCTCCACCCAAACTTCGCCGTGGCCTTCAGGTAATAGAGGCGTGGCGCGGGCTCCGTGAGCTTGTTTAGAATTTCCACATGATGTCCCCAAGGAATGGCGGACGCCAATTCTCGCACAGCTTGTGCGAGAATTACCTCGCTCCCGGCGATGCCTCCAGATTCTCGCACAAACTGTGCGAGAAAGTCCGGCGTGTTGAGAGTTTGGAACATCTGTCGCATCCGCCAGATGTTCGAAATCGAAAGCCCTCTCATATCCGGAAACTCCGCCCTCAAATCCGCCGCCAGCCGTTCCACCACCGATTCACCCCAGCCTACCGCCGCCTGCTTCTCCACAATCCCGCGCCCAATCTCCCAATACAGCATCACCAACTCGCGGTTCACCGCGCGCCCCGCGCTCAGCCGCGCCGATTGGATGCGCTCCTTCACCTCGGTCAGAAACGCGGAATAATCGGGGACGAGCACGACGGGTTTCATGGTTCCAAAATTGACTTCGGCAATCAGCTCCGTCGAACCATTCCTTAGCGTTCGCGCCTCGATTTATGCCGTTCCTCTCCGGCTCTTCCTCCACTCCCTCTCTTTTCCCATGATTCCCCTCCTTCACCTCCGCCCTCTCGCCCTCACCGCCGTTGCCGCTCTCTCGCTCTTTACCGCTCCCGCCTACGCCGACGAACCCGCCGCCCTGGCCGAGCGCCGCGTCCGCGCCCACGTGACCTTCCTCGCCGACGATCTTCTCGAGGGCCGCGAAACCGGCACCCGCGGCCATGGCCTCGCGATGAACTACGTCGCCGCCCAGTTCATGCGCCTCGGCCTCGAACCCGTCGGCGCATCGGGCTACCAACAGCCCCTCGCGCTCCGCCAATCACGCCTCGATATCGACGCGGGCAAATTCGTCATCCGCCGCGTCGGCAGCCCCGAAGTCACCCTCGCCCCGATCAACGATATGATCGCCCGCCCCGCCGCCGGCGCCGCCGCGAGCGAGCTCACCGCTCCCGCCGTCTTCGTCGGCTTTGCGATTCACGCCCCCGATTTCAACTACTCCGATTTTGCCGCCGGCATCGATATTCGTGGCAAGATCGCCGTCGTCCTCGCCGGCTCGCCCAAAAGCCTGCCCGCCACCGCCAAGGCCCACTACTCCCGCGAGAAAACCGCCGAGCTCGTCCGGCGCGGTGCCGTCGGCATCGTTTCCATCCTCACCCCCGCCGAGGAGAAACGCGCCCCGTGGGCCTTCACCGTCAACGCCGCACGCTTCGCCTCGATGCGCTTGATCAACTCCGACGGCTCCCTCCACGAAGCTTACCCCGAGCTCCGCGCCACCGCCTCCGTGAGCCGCATCGCCGCCGCAGCCCTCTTCCCCGCCGGAACGCGTCCGCTCGCCGAGGTCTTTGCCGCCTCCGAACGCAGCGAGCCCCAGGCCTTCGCCCTCAACGTCGAACTCACCCTCGGCGGCCGCGCCACGGTCTCCGATATCACCAGTGCCAACGTCCTCGGTTGGCTCCCCGGCGCCGACCCCGCCCTCGCCGGCGAGCCCATCGTCGTCACTGCGCACCTCGACCACCTCGGCATCGGCCCACCGATCAACGGCGACTCCATTTATAACGGCGCCCTCGACAACGCCCTCGGCACCGCCGCCCTCATCGACGCCGCCGAACAACTCGTCGCGGGCCCGCGCCTGCAACGCCCCGTGCTTTTCGCCGCGCTCACCGCCGAGGAGAAAAGCCTCCTCGGTGCGACCCACCTCGTGAAGCATCCGCCCGCGCGCGTCCGTCGTTTCGCCGCCAACCTCAACTTCGATATGCCGGTCATCCTCACCCCTGTCCGCGACGTCATCGGCATCGGTGCCGAACACACGTCCCTCGGCAATTCCCTCGCCGCCGTCGCCGCCAAACTCAATTTCACCGTCAGCCCCGACCCCACGCCCGATGAGGTCGTCTTCGTCCGCAGCGACCAATATCCCTTCATCCGCGCCGGCGTCCCCGCCCTGTTCATGAAAGCCGGCCAGCGCGGCCTAGATCCCACCCGAGACCTCGCCGCCCTCGAAGCCGATTTCCGCAAAACCCACTACCACAAGCCCAGCGACGACCTCTCGCGCCCGATCCACTGGCCCTCCGCCGGCGCTTTCGCCGTTCTCACCGCCGACCTCATCCGCTCCGTCGCCAACGACCCCGTCGCCCCCGCTTGGAAACCTGGCGACTTCTTCGGCACGCGCTTCGGACCCGAGAAAGACGCCGCCAAACCCTAAGCCGCACCCCGCTCACTTTTCTTTTCACCTATCTTGCTGAAAGACCACCCGCCGCCAAACTGTTTTTCATGAAATCTCTGCCCATGCTTTGCCGCTTCACCCTTCTGCTCGCGCTCGCCGTCGCCCCGATCCAAGCCGCCCCTGCCGCCGCCGGCGGCGCGATTTCCGGCAAAGTCGTCGAGACCATGAACGCCGCTTCTTACACCTACGTGCTCATCGACACCGGCGCGAAAAAATCCTGGGTCGCCGCCCCGCAGTTTGCAGTGAAGGTCGGCGACACCGCCGCGATCGCCGATGCGATGCCGATGCTCAATTACCAGAGCAAATCCCTCAACCGCACCTTCGACCTAGTTTATTTCACCGGCAACATCTCGATCAACGGAGCCCGCGCCGCCGCTTCGGCTCCCGCATCTGCCGTCCCTTCGCCCACGACGACAACCCTACCACCCGGCCGCCCGACGATTCCGGCCAAGACCGCGACCGATCTCACCGGCATCAAGCGCGCCGAAAACGGTCAAACCGTCGCCGACGTAATCACTGGCAAAGCCAAATTCGCCGGCAAATCCGTCGCCATTCGCGCGCGCGTCGTGAAATACAATGCCCAGATTCTCGGCAAAAACTGGCTGCACATCCAAGACGGCTCCGGCGCCCCCGGCACCAACGACCTCACCGTCACCACCGCCGCCACGGTCAAAGTCGGCGACCTCGTGCTCGTGACCGGCAAGCTCGGCATCGACCGCGATTTCGGCAGCGGCTACAAATACCCGCTCATCATCGAAGACGCGACCGTCGTCGTACCGTAAGCCCGACGCCCGAACGTGCTCGGGCGATCAAGGCGGGGCTGGCTTTCCGATCCGGCCTTGGTCCACCATAGTCGCCATCGCCGGCCTCATCCCCGGCTGGCTCGCCGATAAAGTAAATCGCGGCGCTCCAATCTAACGTTTCATGATCAATTCCGGTTGGAATTAAGGCCCTCCGCATCCATTCCCCAAAAAACCGAGTTTTTTTAACCACAACTATGATCAGCAAAATTCGGTTCGTTTTTTTCCTAGCTGCCGCGTCGTCCTTTGCGCAGCAAAGCTACGACCTTGTGATTTACGGCGGTAGCGCCGCCGGTGTTACAGCCGCCGTTGCAGGCGCGCGCCACGGGCTCAAAACCGTACTGCTTGAGCCGCGCGACCATGTCGGCGGACTCGTCAGCGGCGGACTCTCCGGCACTGATATAGGGAAGCGGGAAGTGATCGGCGGACTTGCCCTCGAATTCTATTTTCGCGCCGGCCGCCACTACGCCCTCAACCGCCATCATCAGGAACTCTCCTGGATGCCCGAACCCAAGGTCGCCGAAGCCATCTTCCGCGAGATGCTGAAAGAGGCCGGCGTCACCCTACTCGAGCGCCACCGCCTCCGCGAGAAAACTGGAGTGCGCAAAGAAGGGACCCGGATCATCGAAATTACCACCGAGAATGGCACCCGCTTTCAAGGGAAGATTTTCGTGGATACCTCGTATGAAGGCGACCTGATGGCGCAATCAAAAGTCAGCTATACCACCGGCCGCGAAAGCACCGCGCAGTATGGCGAGAGCCTTGCCGGCGTGCGCGCCCTCACCCCCAGCCACCAGTTTGCCGTGGAGATCCCTGCGCGCGCCGCGGACGGCACGCTCCTGCCAGAAGTCTCCGGAGCGCCGCGCGGAGCACCCGGCGCCGCCGATAAGCGGATTCAGGCGTACAACTTCCGCGTCGTCGCCACCAATGTTGTGGCTAACCGGGTCCCTTGGCCCAAGCCCGACAACTACGACGTCAAGCGCTATGAACTGCTGGCTATCTACCTCACGAAGATGACCCCTTACTTAGGCCGACCGCTCGATATTAACGAGATCAACCTCCTCCGCGTCATCCCCAACGGCAAAGCCGATTGGAATAACCGGGGCGGATTCTCCAGCGACTATATCGGCAAGAACTACGATTATCCGGACGGCGACTACACCACCCGCGCCCGCATCTGGCGAGACCACGAGGACTACCAAAAGGGCTTTTACTGGTTCTTGGCCAACGATCCCCGCGTGCCGAAGGAACTCCAGGCGCAGGTGCGCGAGTGGGGACTACCGAAGGATGAGTTCGTCGATACCGGCCACTGGCCCCACCAATTGTATATCCGCGAGGCGCGCCGCATGGTCGGGCCATTCGTCGCCACGCAACGAGACCTGCAAACTGACCTCGTCAAGCCCGACGCCATCGCCATGGGCAGCTACGGCGCGGACTCGCACAACGTGCAACGCTTCGTCAACGACCGCGGATTTGTCGAAAACGAGGGCGACTTCCAGGTCTCAGCTTCGGTTAACCCGTACCACATCGCTTACCGCGTTCTCACCCCCAGGCGCGAGGAGATCACCAACTTGCTGGTGCCGGTTTGCTTCTCGGCCACCCACGCGGCCTATTCTTCGATGCGCATGGAGCCCCAATACATGATGCTCGGACATGCCGCGGGCATCGCCGCGCAGCTGGCAATCCGCGACCACGCGCCGGTGCAAGACGTCCAGATCGAAGATCTGCAGCGCCAGCTCAAGGCTGAGGGCGCCATCTTTCAGTACGGACCGGAGTTTCAAGCCCAAGCGCTCACGATTCTCCGCCGCCGCTTCGCCGCACCTCCGCGTCAAGGCCCTCTACCGTGGGGATATCCCGAGAAACGCTCAGCAAAGTGATTTTGTCTGCGGCCACGCGGCGGATCGACGCCGTAGCTACAATGCGGGCGACGCCTTCATCGGCCAAAGTGTCGACCTGAAACGAGCGGCCGCCGCCCGCTCGGAACTGCCCGATACCAAAGTCCTCTCGGCCATCTCGCCTTCGACGCCAAGGGCGGCCGCCTCAACCCCGCCGCCGCCGCCATTCCCCGCGCCTCCCTCACCACCGGCCCAATCCGCCGCCCCGCCGGTTCTCCCACGCGATCGCCCGCCCGCGCGCCCGTGCCGGCAGCGCGAGCGGCACCAGCACCAGCCATCGGATCAGGCCCCGTCTCGTCATGAGCGTGCTGGACTCCGTTTCCACCCGTAGCGCAAAAGCCAATAAGCGCGACGCCCCAGCATTGCCTCGCGTTCCGCCGCGCCTGAACCTGTCCCCATGGCGACCATCGTGACGCGAAAGAAACCTTCGTTCCCCATCGGCCCCGATCTCCTCGGCTATCTCCGGCGCTACAAACGCGAACGCGATCTCTCCGTCACCTACGAACGCCTCCGCAGCTTTCGCGAGGGCATTGCTCTGACCGACGAAAAGGGGCGGCCCACGCTTTGGGAAACGGTCATCTACGACTCCACCGAGATGCGCGAACTCAACGACGCGCTGAAACAGGTCTACGCCCTCCTGAAAGTCGACGGCGACCTCTCCGTGATGAAGCACCTCTACGTCGATCGCATCGACTTCTGCACGTTCGGAAACTCCACTCCGTTCCGCATCCGGATCGTCAACGCCTACAACGACAATCAGGACTACTTCTACGTAAAAAAAGCGGACGCCTCGCGCATCTACGGCCTCGAGCTCGAACATCTGCTCTCCCCGAACCGCATCAACTACATCACCCACGGCTCCACGCTCATCGAGGAGCACATCATCGGACTCCCCGGCGACGCATTTATCGAGCGCTGGCTCAACCGCCCCGACCTCCGCCCTATCCGCATCGCCAAGGAGCTCGTGAAGTTCAACGAGCGCTGCTTCATCCGCCTGCTCGGCGACATGCGTTCGTATAACTTTGTCGTCTTGCTCACGCCCGACTTCGACGACTGGCAGGTCCGGATCCGCGCCATGGATTTCGACCAGCAGAGCTACAACGGTCGCAAGAATTTCTACCTCCCACAGTTTTTTCCAGAGAACACGCCGCTCGCGCTGTTTTGCACCCAGCACATCCGCCCCGAAACCGCCCAACAATATGTCCGCGAAGAACACACCCTTATTCTACAACGCGCCGGCCTCGCCGCCGAGCGCCTGAGCTTGCTGCTGCACGACATGGCCCGCGATCCCATCGCCCCGATCGAGAAGGTCCACGCCCTCCGCGCCGGCCTCGCGGAACACTTTGGCCGCGACGCCTACCTGCGCTGCGAATCGATGGGCGCCCTCATCCGTGAAAATCTCGAATCTATCCGCCGCAGCGTCGGCCGCCCCATCGTCGCCGAACTCGTCCCCGAGTAGGCTCCGGCGTGTAGGGCCAGTCGCCGAAACCCGCGTCCGAATCTTAGCCCTATCACCCCGCCACCACGCCGAGCGCGCGCCAGCGCCAGAGCATCCGCCGGCCTGCGTCACTCCGCACCCAGGCGTTTTCCGCAACCTTCGACGTTTTCTTCCTTTCGGCCAACGTCCGCAACGCCTCCGCCTGCCGCGTCGTCAGCGTTTCTTCGAACCGCACGCCGAGCGTTGCGCTGAAGAAGCGCGCCACGCCCCCGGAAACTTTCACGGTGTAGAGTCCGGTCCACGCCAGCCCGCTCGTCTTCATCGCCGCCGCCCGCCGCAGCATGATCCGGTGAAATCCGGCCGGGCGCACCTGATCGAGTCGCTCCGATAATTTGCCCACGCCCGCCGGAAACAGCGGCCGCTCGCGCCCTTCGTCCATCGTCAACCGCAGCGCCGCCGGCAAGACCGCCGTGCCCGCGACTTCCCAACCGGCACGACGCGCCGCCGCCCGCCACCGCTCCAGCGACCAATTGTTGAACCACGCCCCGCAGATATCGCTCGCCAGATAACTCGCCGGCATCGTCGCCAATTCGCCGAGGTCGTCGTCGTGCAACGCGTCCCAGAGCCGGAGCAACTGGCGCAACCGCCGCTCTTCTTTCATCCCCGTCACTGTGAGACCGAACGTCTCCAGCCACGGCCGCAACGCCACGGTGGGATGCCCCGCGCCATTGGCGCCCAGGTAAAGCGCCCCGTCCGTCGCGAGACAGGTCGCGAGCACGACGAGCGCCCGCTCCGGTTTCGGGATGTAACTCAATACCCCGTGACAGGTGATCAGATCAAAGTCCCCGCCGATCTCCTTCCGCAAATTCCCAGCCGTCAGATCTCCGACCAAAAATCGAATCGGTCGCCCAAACTTTCCTGACCGCTCCCACTTCTGCGCCACGGCGATCGACCGCGGACTGAAGTCCACCGCCACGATCTCCGCCTGCGGCAGCGCCAATCGCAGTCGGAACGCCTCGACGCCCGTGCCGCACCCCGCGATCAACACGCGCCGCGGTTTCGCGCTCCCCGGCCGACCGATCCCCAGCATCCACCGCAGCGCCGGCATCGAGCCGCCGCGCTGGCTGAGCGCCGCCACGTCGCTCCCCGGATAAGGAAACCGCTCGTAGCCCTGTTTAATGCGTTCGGCCGAAGACAAGCCGACAGTGATCGCGCCCGCACTTGGCCGGGTCAAGGAAGCGGCGCCGAGCATCAATTTCCCGGCAGGCAAAAGCACGACGACGTCAGCGTCACATCGGCCTTGGCCCAAACGCGCTTGAACCGCGCCTCCAGATCCGCCGCCTCCGCCGGATTTTTGTTTTGCAGACGCAGGGCCTGCGCGAGGCCGAAGAGCGACCAGCCGTTGTCCGGCGTCCGCGCGAGATCCTCCCGATACACTTCCTCCGCCTCGGCGAGCCGCGCCCGTTGCAGCAACGCTGCCCCGAGCGCGTGGCGCACCGGCTGCGCCCACGCGGGCGGCTCGGCGTAGCGCAGCTTGTCCTCGCGCTCGACCGCTTCCCGCAGCGCGGCCAGCGCGGCCTCGATCTCTCCTTCGCGCAAAAGAATTTCCCCGTCGAGCAGCCGCGCCGCGATTTCCAAAACATCGTTGAGCGGATTTTTGCGGTATTCTGCTTTTTCCGGCACCTTCGCCCGGGCCTCGACGAACGCCCGTTCCTCCGCCCGCGCGCCCACCGGATCGCCCTTGGCGGCCAACGCAATGCCCCGCGCCAGAAACCGCCACACGCGGGCGTGCCGATACTTTTCAATCGGTTCCGGCGCGGCCAAAATCTCGTCCCATTGGCCGAAACGTTTCATCACCTCGAAGTGCATTGCAAAATACCCGTCGCCCATCGTGCCTTCGCGCGGCCACTCGGCCGGCATCTCCGAAAAAAGATCGCGCATCGTCTGCGCCGCGAGCCGGCTGCGCCCGCTCATCATTGCGGCGTAGGTGAGCATATGATAGTCGTGGCCCATGTAGCCCAAGTAACCGCTCAACGGCCGGTCGACGATTTCGCGGTAGCGCCGGTTCGCCGCGATGGACTTCATGTTGACGAGGATCGCCTCGTCCCAACGGCCCCGGCGCACATCGATGTGCGCGGCCATGTGCACCAGATGTCCGAGACCCGGCGCGAGATCCCGCAACCGATCGGCCGCCGCATCGGCCCGGCCCGGCTGCGGCGACGCCTCGTGGGCGTGGACCGCGAGATGGTTGGCCAACGGATGTCGCGGGTTGAGCCGCAACGCCTCATCGAGCGCGGCCAATGCTTCCTCCGTGCCCGGATGCGCTTCGCCGTTCTTTTTCCACAAATCCCAGGGCCGTAGCATCATCATGGCATCGGCAAACCACGCCGCGATGTCGGCGTCGCCCGGGTGGGCTTGATAGACCTCGCGCATCGCGACGACGTAGGCTTCGTCGAGCGGACGTCGTTTGGCTTTTTCGTCGCCGGCGAACCGGGTAGCCATCGCCCGAATCAACGCCTGCTCCGGCGCGGTCGCCGCCGCGGAAAACTTCTGCGCCTGCGCCTGCGCCTCCCAAGCCAGCTTGGCCCGCGTGGCGGAAACGCCGGTGCCGTTAATGTGCGGGCTGCAGGCCAACGCCACGCCCCACCACGCCAGGGCGCACTCGGGATCGAGGCGCGTCGCGTGCTGCATCGCACGCAGACCTTCATCGTGGTTGAACCCGGTGACGAATGCCACGCCTTGGTCGAAATAGCGCTGAGTCTCGGGTTTCGCGCCCGAGATGATCCGCGAATGTGAGCCGAGATCCGTGAACAACGGCGGAGCCACGACCGACGTCGTTGAATTCGCAGCGGCCATAACCGGGCTGAGGCCGAGCCCGAAGAGCGAAACGGAAATCCAAAGGCGGGCCAAACGAAGATGCGTTTTCATCGTAAGATTGGGCCGGGGCGGATGAAACTCCGCCGCCGGCTTACGGTGCCGCCGTCGCCGCCTTCTTCTTGCCGCCACCCGCCCCTGAATTCCCCAGCCAACTCGCGGGCACGGTCGCGGGGACCTTCAGCTCGGTTCGCAGCCGCGCGAGTTGTTTTTCCAAATCCGCCGTCGTCGCCGCGTAAGCCGGATCACCCCACATGCTCTTCACTTCGTTCGGGTCCTTTTCCCGATCGTAGAGCTCTGTGTAGTCTTCGCCGGTGCCAAAATATCGCACCAGTTTATAGCGATCGGTGATCACGCCGTAGTGCGGTCGCACCCGGTGCGGCGCGGGATATTCAAAATACTGGTAGTAGAACGCCGTGCGCCAGTCCGTCGGCGCCTTCCCCGCCAAGATCGGCCGCAGGCTGCGGCCCTGCATCTCCGTGGGCGACGGCAGGCCCGCCGCGTCGAGAAAGGTCTGCGCGAAATCGAGATTGGAGACGAGCGCCGGGCTCGCCGATCCGGCCTTGGTCACACCCGGCCAACGCACAATCAGCGGCGTGCGCACCGATTCCTCAAAGATCCACCGCTTGTCGAACCAACCGTGCTCGCCGAGGAAGAAGCCTTGGTCGCTCGAATAGACGACAATCGTGTTTTCCATGAGACCTTCCTTTTCCAAATAATCGATCAGCCGACCGACGTTCTCATCGACGGCCTTCACCGTCGCGAGGTAGTCGTGCATGTAGCGTTGATAACGCCAGCGCACGAGGTCCTTGCCCGTGAGATTGGCGGCGCGGAACTTCGCATTGCGCGGTTCGTAGTAGGCGTCCCACGCCACCCGTTGCTCGGCGGTCAGGCCGGGCGGTACCGCGAGCTTGGCGTCGCGGTCGGTAAACGTTTTCTCGAGCGTCATGTCCTGATCGCGGACGGCGATGCCGCGCCCGGCGTAATCGTCAAACAGCGTCGCCGGCTCGGGATAGACCCGGTCGCCGTCGAAACCGAGATGCCGAAGGGCCGGCGCCCACTCGCGATGCGGCGCCTTGTGCTGGCTCATGAGCAAAAACGGTTTCGTCTTGTCGCGCTGCTTGAGCCAGTCGATCGAAACGTCGCCGACGATATCCGTGACGTAACCGGGCACGGTCACCCGTTGGCCCATTTTGATCATAGGGGGGTTATAATAGATCCCTTGACCCGGGAGGATCTGCCAAAAATCAAATCCGGTCGGATCGGAGCCGAGGTGCCACTTGCCGACGATCGCCGTCTGGTAGCCGGCCTTTTGCATGAGCTTGGGAAAGGTGACCTGCGTGCCGTCGAACGTGGAGTTCGAATTGTTCACGAAGCCGTTCAGATGGTTGTATTTTCCCGTGAGAATCGTCGCGCGCGAGGGACCGCAGATGGAGTTCGTGACGAGACAGCGGTCGAGGCGCATGCCCTGTTTCGCGAGGCGGTCGATGTTGGGCGTTTCGATCAGCTTCCGCCCGTCACCGTAGGCGCTGATCGCCTGATACGCGTGGTCGTCGGAGAAAATGAAGACGATGTTGGGGGCGGTCGCCGGCGTAGCGGCACGCACGATCGCGGTGAGAGCAAAGAAGCAAGTAACCAGGGGGTGTTTCATAGTTGGGGGAACGATAGTTCCCTTAGCTGAAGAAGCGCCGGGGGCCGGCGCGAGCTTGGAGTTTTCGCCCGTTGACCGATTTCTCCCGACGCGTTCGCTGGAGCCAATCGTTCGGCAACGGTTTCCGCACCCTTTCTTCTTTTATGCTAATCCCCACCACTCTCGGCATCATCGGGCTCGGCTCGATGGGACGCGGTGCCGCCCTTTCGGCGCTCAGACGCGGCGTGCCCACCTGGGGCTTCGATCTTAATCCCGCGGCCTGCGCGACCGTGGCCGCCGCCGGCGGGCGCATCGCCGGCAGTGTGGCGGAACTCGCGGGGGCGTGCGACGCCGTGCAGCTTCTCGTCGTCAACGCCGCCCAATCCGAAGCAGTGCTCTTCGGCGCCACCGGCCTCGCTGCCCACTTAAAACCCGGTTCCGTCGTGTTTGCCTCCGCCACCGTTGATCCAGCGTTACCACCGCACTGGGAATCTCGTCTCGAGGCGGCCGGCCTGTGGCTGATCGACGCCCCGGTCTCCGGCGGCGCAGTCAAAGCCGCTGCCGGGGAAATGACGGTCATGGCCTCGGGTCGTCCCGCCGCCTTCGCCGCCGCCGGCGGATTGCTCGACGCCGTCGCCGGCAAAGTCTTTCGCCTCGGCGATCGCGCGGGCATCGGCTCCACCGTCAAGATGGTCAACCAGCACCTCGCCGGCATCCATATCGCCGCCGCTTGCGAGGCCCTCGCGCTCGGCATCCGCGCCGGCGCCGATCCGCAGCGGCTCTATGAAGTGATCTGCAGTTCCGCCGGCTCGAGTTGGATGTTTGCCAACCGCGTGCCCCACATCCTCGCCGGCGACTATACGCCTCTTTCGGCGGTCAACGTATTCGTCAAGGACCTCGGCATCGTGCTCGCGGCCGCGCGGCAACTCGGCTTCCCCCTTCCGCTCGCCACCGCCGCCCATCAACTCTACCTCGACACCGCCGCCGCCGGCCACGGCGGCGAAGACGATAGCGCCGTGATCAAGCTCTACGCCACCCTCGGCGCTATTGAACTGCCCCCCGCCGCCGGCTCTCGGGTGCCGGGGATTTGACGTCTACAAATTTTCTGCCTATGTTACAGAGATGCTCTCCGAACTTCTCGCCACCCGCGCCGCGCTTTATGTCGCAGGCTCGATGCCGGCGGCCGAGCGGGACGTATTTGAACTGGTGCTCGAATTTCAATCGGAACTCCGTGCCGAAGTCGCCGACCTGAGCCAAGTCGCGACCGCTTTGGCCCTCACCGACCCGCACCCGGCCGCCGCCCCTCCGTCCGATCTCAAGACCCGAATCCTGTCGTCCCTCGAGACCCGCCCCGCACCCAACCCAGCAGCCGCCATGGTCGTCACTGATCCGCAAGGCCGCGTGGAATGGCTCAATCCCGCTTTCAGCGCGATGTGCGGCTTCTCCCTCCCCGAACTCGCCGGCCTGAAACCCGGCCAGGTGCTACAAGGCACCAAAACCGATCCGGCCGCCGTGCAACGCATCCGCAACGCCCTCACCGAGCGCCGGTCCGTTAGTGAAACCTTGGTCAATTACCACAAAAACGGCACCGCCTACGTCGTCGAAATCGAGATCACGCCCGTGCTCGACGACGACCATGAGCCCCTTTGGTTCGTGGCCCGGGAACGCAGACTCGCCTGAACGCCGGCTGGCAGTCGGACTCAGAAGCTCCAAAACGAGAGCATCAGGCCGAAGCTGTGATCGCGTCGGTAGTAGTCGGTGAGGTCGCGATTGTAACCGGAGCGATACCACACCATCAGCAGCAGCTCCAAGAGCTTCACGCCCGCCTCAAATTGTACCGTGTTGAAACGAAACGGATCCGCATAGCCCGTGGTCCACGTGAGGACTTAACACCGCTCGATGTAATCCGGGTGCAACACCCGGCTCAACGCCGCCGCATCTCCCGCGCCTTCAAGCGCTCGCTCAAACTCGCGCGTCAGCTTGATTAACTCCGCCTCATCCGGGGCGGGCGCAGCCGAGGCGCCGCACCCCAACACAAGCACCTAACCCACCCGCCACCCGCCGAGGATTGCGCCCATGGAAATCAATCGAAGCCAGGTAAACCTGAATCCCATCAAGTTCGTATGTCGCCCCCCCGGGGCAAACCCGCTCGCCCGGTCGGACGTAATTTGCTGAAGCGACATTGCCATCGCGCCGACCCGCTTTCAAAAGCCCTCATGCCTTCGCTTCTCCGCGCCCTCGCCCTTTTCGCCCTCGCCGCCACCACCGCCCACGCCGCCGAACCTCTGCGCGTGATGTCGTTCAACATCCGCTACGCCACCGAGTCCGATGGCGCCAACGCGTGGTCGAAGCGCACCGAATTTTTCTTCGATACGGTCAAAGCCTTCGGCCCCGATCTCGTCGGCTTCCAAGAGGTCCTCGCCGTCCAACACGACGCGATCACCGCACAACTTTCCGGCTACGCTTTCGCCGGCGTGGCCCGCGACGACGGCAAACGCAAAGGCGAGTGGTCCCTCATCGCCTACCGCACATCGCGCTTCACCGCCGTCGCCAGCGGTGACTTTTGGCTTTCGGAGACGCCCGAGATTCCCGGCAGCAAATCTTGGGACGCCGCCCTCACCCGCCTCTGCAGTTGGGTGCGCCTCCGCGAGACCGCGACCGGCCGCGAGTTTCTTTTCGCCAACACTCATTTTGACCACCGGGGCGTCGTCGCGCGCCAAGAAGCGAGCCGCGTCATCTCCACGCGGCTGCCGCTCATCGCCGCCGATTTGCCCGCGATCCTCACCGGCGATCTCAACATCGACGAAGACAACCCCGCCTACGCCGTGCTGACCCGCCCGACCACCCCGGGAGCGATCCGCTGGATCGACACCTTTCGCGCCGTGTATCCGACCCGCACGCCCAGCGAACTTACGTTCAACGGCTTCAAAGGCGGCACCGCCGGCTCGCGCATCGACTTCGTTTTTCATACCGCCGATTTCACGACCACCGCCGCCGCCATCGACCGCACCGCGCGCGACGGCCGCTTTCCGTCCGATCACTATCCCGTCACCGCCGTGCTCCGCCTCAAATAATCGGCGGCTAGGCGTTGGGACGATTGCTGTAGGAGCCTGCCTGCCGGCGATTAACGAAGGAGCGACTTCCGTCCCAAGATCGCGCGCAAGCTCGCTCCTACAGCGGCGTCTTTATCGTTCCCGCTCAGATCGCCGCCAGCAGACCGCCGTCCACGTAAAGAATCTGTCCGTTGACAAAGTTCGAAGCCGCCGACGCCAGAAACACCGCCGCGCCGACGAGCTCCTCCGGCTGCCCCCAACGCCCCGCCGGCGTGCGGCCACAGATCCACCGGTTAAACTCCACGTTCTCGACTAACGCGCGGTTCAGCTCGGTGATGATGTAACCCGGCCCGATCCCGTTGCACTGGAGACCGTGCTTCGCCCATTCGACCGCCATCGCGCGCGTGAGCATTTTCAGGCCGCCCTTGGCCGCCGCGTAGTTGGCGATCGTCGGCCGGCTCACCTCGCTCATCACCGAGCAGGTGTTGATGATTTTCCCGGCACCGCGCGCGATCATCCGGGGCGCCACCGCCCGTGCGACGAGAAAGGTGCTCGTGAGATTCGTATCGAGCACCTCGCGCCACTGCGCCTCGGACATTTCGGCCAGCGGCGAGCGGCGGTGAATCCCGGCATTGTTGAAAAGAACATCGATGGGCGCGAACTCGGCCTCGATCCGCGCCACCGCTGCCTCGATCGCCGCCGAATTGGTCACGTCGAACGCCGCGGTCGTCACGC
>CAMCWW010000018.1:0-41617 GCA_945882935.1 Opitutus sp. GAS368 | reverse complement strand
CGTAGCGGCCGGCGCTTCGGTCACATTGACCGCGGCGGTCGCCGGTTCGCCGGCGCCCACCTATCAATGGCGGCGATACGGCTCAAACCTCGGTGGCCAGACGTCCGCCACGCTTCTCCTCACCAACGTCCAACCCGCTGATGCTGGCGCCTACACGCTGGTTGCCACCAATTCCGCCGGCACTGCGACCAGCAACGCCGCGAACGTCACGGTCACTTCGGCTCCGGCCGGAGCGACCCCCGTCGTCACGCTGCAGCCGGTGAGCATCACGGCGGCCCTCGGCGCACCAGCCGTGCTGACCGTGGCCGCGACGGGCGCACCGACGATTCAGTGGCGCAAGAACGGGGTGAATCTCCCCGGCGCGACCGCCGTGACGCTCGCCTTCTCCGCGCTCACGGCCGCCGACACCGCCAGCTACGACGCCGTGCTCACCAACGCCGCTGGCACGCAGTTCAGCGGTACCGCCGTGGTGATTGCCACCACCCCGCTGACCGCCCGCCTGCGCAACCTCTCGGTCCGCACCACCCTCGCCGCCGAGCAGATTCTTTTTGTCGGACTCAACCTGGCGGGCGGCACCAAAGACGTGCTGCTCCGGGCCGCCGGGCCCGGTCTCGGGGCTTTGGGTGTGAGCGGCACGATGGCCAATCCCCGACTTGCCGTGTTCACGACCGACGCTCCTCCCTTGCAGATCGCGGAGAACAACGACTGGTCCGGCAACGCCGCCGTCCGCGCGGCGAACTCCGCCCTCGGGGCCTTTCCCTTTCCCTCCGACGCGAGCCTCGACGCGGCTCTCGTCACCCCCATCGCCGGTGGCCGCACCGTGCAAGTTTCGGGGCCGGCTCCCGGGAGCGTCATCGTCGAAGCTTACGAGATCGGCGCGGGCAACGCCGTCCGCTTCACGAGTCTCTCGGCCCGCAACCTCGTCGGCACCGGGGCCGATCTACTGTTCGTCGGGTTCACCATCGACGGCCCGGGCACCAAGAATCTTCTGTTCCGTGCGGCCGGGCCCAGCTTGGGTGTGCTCGGAGTGCCCAACACGCTGGTCGATCCCAAGCTTGAGCTGTTCACGGCGACCGTTCCGGCCGCGAAAATCGCGGAGAACGACACCTATGCCGCCGCGCTTGCGCCGCTCTTCCGGACCTTGGGTGCCTTCGACTTTGTGCCCGGGGCGAAGGATGCCGCTCTGGTTCTCAGCCTGCCTGCCGGCAGCTACACCGTCCAAGTCTCGGGCGTGAACCACGGCACCGGTGATGCCATCGTGGAAGTTTACGAGCTGCCGTAAAATTCCTGCGACCTCCTCATCGCGGTCGTCCGCAGGCTTGCAAATCTCTTTTTTGTAACTCCGTTCAGAAGCAATCGTTCGATGCCCCCTCCGCCCTCATCCCGCTCTGCCCGCGCCCTGCTGGTTGCCTCGACCCTCGCCGTGCTCGCGCCCCGAGGCGCCGTGGCCGAAAGCTCCGTCGCTTACAAATACTCCGACTATCGCGAGTCCGGCGGACGCGTGGTGGTCGAGACGCAGACCGCGCTCATCGAGCAGACGTTTGGGATCGATTATCGCGCCCGCTTCACCGGCACGATCGACGCGATCGCGGGCGCCACGCCCACCGGCGAACCGGCGCCCGCCGGCAGCGATCAGGTCCGTCTCTCGAAACTCAGTGACCGCCGCAAAGCCTGGACCGGAGATTTGTCCCGCCAATTTTCCCGCGTCAACCTTGCCCTCGGTTTTGGCAACTCCCGCGAGAGCGACTACGTTTCCAACGGCTGGTCGGTCAACGCGCTCACCGACTTCAACGGCAAGAACACCACGCTCCTCACCGGCGTCGCCGGCACCGCTGACGACGTGAAAGTGTTCTTCCAAACCGACCGCGAAAAGAAGCGCACTAACGATGTGATTGTCGGCGTCACCCAGCTCCTCGACCCGCGCACCTCGGTTACGTTCAACCTCAGCTACGGCCGCTACGCCGGTTACCTGAGCGACCCTTACAAGCTCGTCGAGAAACGCATCGAGGTTATCCCCGGGATTTTTCTGCGGCAGACGTTTGGCGAGAACCGCCCGCGCGAGCGCGAAAAGTTCATTGCCCTCGCCGCGCTCAACCGCGCCTTTCTCACGCTCCACGGGGCCATCGACGGCAGCTACCGCTTTTTCGACGACACCTTCGGCACCCAGGCCCACACCGTCGATCTCGCGTGGTTTCAGCGTTTGGGCGAAAAGGTGATCCTGCGGCCGGGCTTTCGCTTCTACGACCAGTCTGCCGCCGATTTCTACATTTACCGTCTCGATGGGACCGCGGTGACCCCGGTGCGCAGTCCCTCGCCGGCCGGTCCGTATTACTCGTCCGACTTTCGGTTGTCCGCGTTTCGTAGTTACAACACCGGCTTGAAGTTGATCTGGAATCCGACTCCCGCCTTGCAATTCGACGCCTTGCTGGAGCGTTACGAAATGCGCGGCCGCGATGGCGTGACCCCTGCCAGCGCCTACGTCCGCGCCACGGTCCTCACGCTCGGCGCGCGCTTCGCCTGGTAAATTTCCGGCGATCATAAATCGAAATTCATAAATCGGAAATTCCACCGTGCCCCTCGTCCTCCCCAGCCACCGCGCCCCGCCGCCGCCCGCCGCTCAAGCGACGACCGACGTGCCGCTGCGCGTGCTCACCTGGACCGCGCTGGGCACGCGTTGCACCGTCCAATACTCGGCCACCTCCGCGGCTCAGGCGCAGGCGTACGAGACCGCTGCGGTCGGCTGGGTCGCGGCGTTTGAAGCGAAGTATTCGCGGTTCCGTCCCGATAGTCTGCTCTCCCGCATCAACGCCGCCGCCGGCCTTGCGCCCGTCGCCATTGGCGCCGAGATGGAAGGCCTGCTCGCCCTCTGCGACCGGCTTCATTTCATGACGCAGGGCGTGCTTGATCCCACCGCGTTGCCGTTGCTGCGGCTCTGGGATTACAAGGCCGTGAATCCACGCCTGCCCACCGAGGATGAACTCGGCGCAGCCCGTCGGCTCGTCGGCTGGAAAAAAGTGCAACGCACCCCCGGCCACGTCTTCCTCCCCGAGCGCGGCATGGCTCTCGACTTCGGCGGCTTCGGCAAAGAATGGGCCGTGGATATCGTCGCGCAGATTGCGCGTGATCACGGCCTCCCGGCCGCGCTGGTTGATTTCGGCCACGATCTCCGCGCGTTCGGCGTGCCGCCCGGTCGCCCCGCGTGGCACATCGGTCTGGAGGATCCGACCAATCCCGGCGCGACCAAGGGCAGCCTCGCGCTCACCCAAGGGCAGGGCGTCGCCTCGTCCGGTGATTATCTCCGCCGGGTCGTCATCGACGGCGTGCGTTACGGCCACATCGTCGATCCTCGCTCCGGCCGGCCGGTGGCCAACGGCTGCCTGCAAGCGACCATTATCGCGCCCACGTGTCTTCAAGCCGGAGTGCTCGCAACCGCCGCCTTCGTCCTCGGGGTGACCTCCGGCCTCGAACTCATCCAAGCCCAGCCCGGGACGCACGGCCAGATTCTCACCGAAAAGTCCCGCGCCCAAACCCGCGGCTTTTTTAACTACGTCGCCTCCTGATCGACCCCCAGAGTGGCACCACGAAATACACGAAATACACGAAAAAATCCCCGACCTAAACCGATGAATTTATTTTGCTCCGACGCTCCAGTTTCCTCCTCCGACTTTCGTATGTTTCGTGTATTTCGTGGTGCACTCCTCTCCGTGTTTTTGCTCGCTGCCGCCGGCGCCCGCGCCGAGATCAAAGTCGGTGGAGTTTTCCCGTCGCTCGCCTCCGTCGGACTCATCGGCGGCGAGGTGCCCGACACCAAGGACAAGATCTTGGTCGTCGATTTCTGGGCGTCGTGGTGCGCGCCGTGCAAAGCCGCGTTTCCCGCGCTCGGGAAAATCAACGCCGATTACGCGGCCCGCGGCGTTGTTCTGGTCGGCATCAGCGTCGATGAGAAACCCGCCGCCTACGCCGACTTCGTGAAGAAAATGGCCCCGACGTTTCTCACCTTGCACGACGCCTCGCAAACACTGGTGCGGGCCGTGGCGGTGCCCGCGATGCCCACGACCTACCTGATCGGTCGCGACGGCAAAGTGCGCTTTATCCACGCGGGCTACCAAGGTGAATCCACGGACAAGATCCTTCGCACCCAAATCGACAAGCTTCTCGCCGCGAATTAGTCGCTCGATCCGCTTTCTCCGCTCTCTCCTTTCTGAACTCCAAAAAAATGCGCCCCCGTCTTCTCCTCGCCCTGCTTGTCTCCTCGGCCGCCGCGCTGTTTTCCGGCTGCTCCACCGCGGTCCGCGTGCAACCGTGGGAACGCGCCACGCTCACCGATTACACGATGCGGCCCGATCGCGACCCGCTCGCCGTTGCCCTCGCCGAGCACACCTATTTCTCCCGCGAGTCGGCCACGGGCGGTCGCGGCGTGGGCGGCAGTGGTTGCGGTTGCAATTGAGCCCGTTCCCTCCGGGCTGCGCGGCTGATCACATCGTTCTCATTTTTCACACTCGGTCCTCCCTATGAAATTCTCCCCTACCTCCCTCCGCCGCCTGCACTGGTTGAGCCTTCCAGGCACGCTCCTCATCGCCTTGCTCCAGCGCACGCCCGCGGTGCGCGTGATCGCGACCGCTGCGGATACGGTCCTCTCATCGCCGGCGACTTCCGTGTTGAAGGCGGCCGTCTCAACCTTGGGCGCGCTTGGCGCCATGCACAGTATGGCCGGGGCGACGGCGCTTAGTCCGTCCCAACCCAGCCCGGCCAGCGTGACGGCCGGGGTGCCCACCACGTTGGTGTTCACGGTCACCGGCTCACCTGCGGCGCCGCAATCGTTCACCTTCGCCGGGAGCGTGCCGCCCGGGATGACGTTCCGGGCGCTTGGCAGCTCGGGCGCCGGCACCGTCTCCGGCCCCATCAACACCTCGACCGTTCAGCTGAGCGGCACGCCCACGACGGCCGGGACTTACGTGATTTCAATCATCGGCTGGCGCGGGGCCAACGGCAGCTCGGACCAGCATTCGGCGAGTTACACGGTAACCGTCTCCGGTTCCACCAACGCCGCGCCCACCATCACCACGCAGCCGACTTCGCGGACCGTCGCGGCGGGTTCGCCGGCATCGTTTACCACGGTGGTTACCGGCTCTCCGACGCCGACGCTCCAGTGGTTCAAGAACTCCGTCGCCGTCCCCGGCGCGACGAGCGAGCTGCTCACCTTCGCGTCCGCCGCGCTCGCCGATGCCGGCAGCTACACGTTGGTCGCGACGAACTCCCAGGGCTCCGTGACGAGCAACGCCGCGACGCTCACGGTCACCGGCGGCACGGCCCCGGTCGTGACCACGCAACCGGCCAGCCTAGCGCGAACCGTCGGCACGGCTGCCTCACTCTCGGTCGTCGCCACCGGCTCACCGACTTACCAATGGCGGAAAAACGGCGCCAATGTCGCCGGCGCCACTAACGCGACGCTCTCGTTCGCCGCCCTCACCACCGCTGACACCGCCAGCTATGACGTGGTGCTCACGAACGCCACCGGCACCGTCACGAGCAATGCCGCGACGGTGGTCGTCGCCACGCCACTGACCGCCGTCCTGCGCAACCTCGCGGTCCGCACAACGCTCGCCGCCGACCAGATTCTCTTTGTGGGCGTCAATATGTCGGGCGCGGGCAAAGACGTGCTTGTGCGCGCGGCGGGCCCGAGTCTCGGTGCCCTCGGTGTGCCCGGCACCATGGCGGACCCGCGGCTCTCGGTGTTTTCAACCGCGACCCCGCCGGCGCTGATCGCGCAAAACAATAACTGGTCCGGCGACCCTGCCGTCGCGGCTGCGATCGGCCGGTTGGGCGCATTCCCCATGGCGTCGACTACGAGCTTGGACGCCGCACTCGTGACGGCCATCGCCGGCGGCCGCACGGTGCAGGTCTCCGGCCCGGCGGCCGGCAACGTGATCGTGGAGGCTTATGATGCCGGAGCGGGTAATACGGCCCGCTTCACCAGTATTGCCGCCCGCAATTTTGTCGGCACGGGCGACGATCTCCTGATCGCAGGCTTCACGATTGACGGCACTGGCTCGAAAAATCTCCTGATCCGCGCGGCGGGCCCCAGCCTTGGCGCGCTCGGAGTTCCCGGCACGCTGGTCGATCCTAAGCTCGAAATTTTCACGGCGACTGCGGTGCCGGTGAAGGTGGCGGAAAATGACAATTTCTCGGGTGCCGTGGATACCTTGGCCCGAACGCTCGGAGGATTTGGCTTTGTGCCCGGCGCGAGGGACGCGGCGATTCTTGTTAGCCTGCCCGCCGGCGGTTACACCGTGCAAGTTTCCGGCATCAATAACGGCACCGGCGAGGCGATCATCGAAGTTTACGAAGTGCCGTAATTGGGCAGGTAGGGACGACTCTCCGAGTCGTCCGGCGGGTGAGGCTTTCCGCCGGTCCACCCGTCCACTAGTTCGGACGTCTCGGAGAGACGTCTCTACCCACGCCCCGAAATCGGCGGCCGGCTCAGTCTGAACGATGCATTGGGAGAACCGCCAATGAACACGAATGAACGCAAATTTCAGAGGAAGGCAGAAGGAATGTTCCGCTTTGATTCTGGTTCATAGCTTGGCGTCTGCTTAAATTCGGAGCGGTAGTCACGGATTCAATTCGCGGCCATTGGCGTTCATTCGCGGTTCAATTGCATGGATCCGCCTCAGTGTGATTCCAGGTGGCTCGTGAGGGTGGGCCACTCGGGCACTTCCTGCATGAGGCCGGGCGCCGTGCGGCGCAGGGTGGTGAGGGCTTCGCGCACGGCGGCGGCGACCACTGCGGGATCGGCCAACTGCCGGTGGCCGGTGAAGCCGACGAAGGCGCGGCGCCGAGCGCCGAACGATTCGAAATGTAGGGCAGGGTCTTTGACCCGCCCCGATGCGGGACGTGGACGCGGAGGGCGGGTCGAAGACCCCGCCCTCCTTCGGGGCGCGCGCTTTACTGATACGCGCGCGCGGCTTTCCAGGTGTTGCGGTCGGTGAAGCTCGGCGTGATCGACGCGGCTGGCGGGTGGTTTTTGCTGTGGAGCAAGATCGTGCGACGACGGGCGGTCGCCGGCGCGAGCGTCCGCGTGAGCAGTGCGGCGGCTTGGTCCTTGGTCAGCGTCGCGAGCGCGGCGAGCGCGGCTTGGCGGCGGTCCCATTCGCCGTCGTAGCTGTAGGCGAGGGAGAAGAACGACTCGGCTTTGTCGGCGATGTTTTTGGGTTTTTCCTCGAGCGTCGATCGCGCGCCGGCCACCAGCGTCGTCCACTCGTCGTTGCTCAGGGCGGCGATCGCGGCCGGGAGGGTGGCGATAAACGTCTCGGCGCGCGTGCGCAGGTCGTCGGGCGCGTAGCCGCTGGCCTGGATGACAAAGGTGAAATAGCGCTGGCTGAGAGAGCCGCTCACGTTGGCGCCGACGATGTAGCCGAGCTGCTGTTTGGTGCGGAGTTCGGAGTAAAACGGCTCGCTCAGAAAGTTGCTCAGCACGAGGGCGGCGGCGCGCGTGGCGGGTGCGTCGTCGGGGAGGAGACGGTCCTGCACGAAGGCGGAGTTCACGCCGGCGATGAGGCCGGCATCGACGATGTCTTCCCCGGCGGCGAGGACGATGTGGCGGCGCACAATTAGGGCCGACTCGGGGGCGGGGGTGGCGCCGATTTTTCCGGCGATCGCGCGCGTGGCGGCGACCGCAGCCTCGGGCGTGAGATGACCGTGGACGAGGGCTTCGACCCGGCCGGTGGCGAAGAGTTTTTGGGCAAAGGCCTGCACGTCGGTCCAGGTGGCGGCGGTGGCGGGCGCGAGGAGTTCGTCAGGTGGAAAAGCGAACTCACGCGAGAGGGCGTCGCGGCGGTCTTGCGCGAGTTTGTAGGCTTCGGTCTCCGGATAACTGCGCAGCCCGCGGAGGAGCGTGTCTTTCACGGCGTCGAAGCGCGCGGGCGTGAGGGTGAACGTGCGGAGTTGGGTGGCGACGTGGGTCGCGTAGAGCACGGGCGAGTCGCCGAAGCCAGTGACCTTTACGCGCACACCCTCGAGGGAGGCCTCGGTGGCGATGGTGAGGCCGGCGAGCGCGGCGGCGTCGGCGGCGGCGGCGAGCGCGTCGTTGAGGCACGCGCCGTAGAGCGCGAGGAGCGCGGCGTTCTGGGCGGTGGCCATCGCGCGCACGGGGACGAAGCGATAGATCAGCGCGGTCTGTGGCCGGAGAAATTCGGTTTCACCGGCGTAGAAGAGCTGGAGGCCGGGCTCGGCGATGAGTGGAAGCGGACGTTCGGGGAGGAGCGCGGTGCTCGTGGGCATGAAGCGGTTGGCCGTGGGTAAGGTGAAGGCGACCTTGGCCGGTTGTTTGAGGGCGGCGAAGGCCGCGCCGGCGTCTTCGCTGTAGGAATAGGCCGTGCCGTAGATGCGTTCGGTTTTGTCGGTCGGGACGCCTTTGGCCATGAGGGTGACGAGCAGATTGTCGGGGGTAAGGACGCTGAGCAGGCGGCGGTAGGCGGCCTCGTCGGGGGCACCCCACACGGCGGTGGCGCGCTCGGCGACGGCGAGCGGGTAGAAGAGAGCTTGGTTGGCGAGCTGGGTGGCGAGTTCGGAGCCCTCGCCGCGGTCGCCGTAGGTCTCGTTAAGGGCGGCGATGCGGGCGCGGTCGCGGTAGTAGTCGGCGGGGAACGGGGCGGCGCGAAGATGATCGAGGTAACTGAAAATCAGGCCGAGCACGCGGGCGGTGTTTTCTCGGCCGGCGGGCGTGAGCGAGACGCTGACCATGAGCGAGCCGTAGTCGCCGGTGCGTTCCCAGAGGCCGGCGCTGATCGAGTTGGCGAGGCCCTCCGTCTTGAGGAGCGTCTCGAGACCGCCGGGGCCGGCGTAGCCGATGAGTTGGCTGAGGAGCTCGTCCGGCTTGCCGGCGAAATCGGGGCGCGTGGCGGGCACGACGAACTCCAGCTGGAGCTGGCGGACTTCTTTGATTGGCTCGATCTGGGCGAGGCGGAGGGCGGTCTTGCGCGGCAGAAAGGCGGGCGTGCGCACGACGGCGGGGACGGTGCGGCGCGGGATGGGGCCGAAGAGCGTGCGGGCGAGTTGCTCGAGCGCGTCGAGCGAGGCCTTGCCGGCGAGGCTGAGGGCCATGCGGTCGGAGGTGTAGTGTTGCTCGTAGAAGGCGCGGACGATGGCGGGAGTGGCTCCGGCAAGGGTGTCTTTGTTGCCGGCGGAAAAATTACTCTCGTTGCTGCCAGGAGTATAAAGCTCGCGGGCGACGCCGGCAGCGCGGCGGCCGTCGTTTTGGACATGGCGCATGGCCTCGTTGTGGACGGCGTTGATTTCGCGCCCGGTGAATTCGGGGCTGAACTTCGGCGCGATGAAGAACTGGGCGAACCGGTCGAGCGCGCCGGTGAAGGCGTCGTGGCGGATGTCGAACTGGTAGTTGGTGTGGTCGCTGGCGGTGTAGGCGTTGTTCGTGCCGCCGTTTTGGCCGAGGTAATTGTCCCAGTCGCTGACCTCGGGATATTTCTCCGTGCCGAGGAAGAGCATGTGCTCGAGAAAGTGGGCGAGGCCCTCGCGGTCGGCGGGGTCGTCGATCTGGCCGACGTTCACGACGAGGGAGGCGCCGGACTTGTTGAACTTTTGGTCGGAGACGAGGAGGACGCGCAGGCCGTTATCGAGGACGAAGCGGCGGAACTGCGCGGTGTCGGTGGGGGCGACGACGCGGGGCGGGAGCGCGGGTGCGAGCTCGGCGGCGAAACCGGCGGCGGGTAATATGGCGAGGGCGGCGGCGAGAACGAGAGATAGGCGCATGGTTTGTGACTGGATTGGAGGGAAAGTGGGTAGGACGAGTGGAAACGCCAAGCGGTTAGCGGTGAAAGATTCGGGAGCGCGATAAAAGGACATCGGCGGGGAAGCGGCAGCTACACCGAACCTTGGTTTTTTGATCTTACCGCCTACGGCGGACCGGCAGCGCCCCCCAAGCGACGATGCTAGAGCTCCAGAGCAAGTGCGCGCTCGCCCGTGTGCAACACGAGGCGGCGCTGGTCGAAGTGCAGCGCCAGAAACTCGCCATGCCGACGGATCTCTGATTGCGGCGGGCGGAGATCTGGATGATGCGCGGGCTGGGCCGGCTGGACGAGGCCTGCGCGCTCAACCGCGCTTTTGCGGAAATCATCCCACGGCCGATCGTGCTCTCGCCGGTCCGCGGTGGGTTCTTCAGTCCGGCGGCGTCGAGCCTGCTGCTGGAGAATCGTTCGCTGGCGCTCACCTTGCCAGGTGAAGAGGCCAACCGACCATTTGGCCGCGAATCCCTGCGGGTCCATTCCCGCACAGATCCGCGCATGAAACCGTTTCGGGACGATCCCTAAATCGCCGTGCTGCTCGCGGAGCCGGCGGCGAAGGCGAAGCGCGAGCGGTGAACGGAGGAACGGGCGGAACGTTCAACGCGGAACGTTTGCCTTTGAACGTTTGATTTTCTTGGCGGGCGGGGCGACCGGGGTGACGCGGCGCACGTGGCGGTTGGGGCGGCGCTTGATCGCGGCGTGGTGGGCGGGATCCAGGGAAACGCCGAAGAGCTGGAAGCATTCGAGGCACATGGGTGGTGGCGGGAAGCAGGATTTTTGATTAGGGCGCGTGGGTGAGGGCGCGGACTTGGGTGTGGAGGGCGGGTCGGAGACCCTGCCCTACTTTTTTTCGGAGAGGCGGCGGGCGAATTGGGCGGCGTGGAGGTTGGCGGGTTCGAGGCTGGCGGGGCTGATCGCTTCCCACCACGGGGCGGAGCCGTCGGTCTTGCTCGGGTGCTTCGTGCGCACCGCGACGAAGTTCATCGTCGCGGGGCCCCAGCCTTTCGGTGGGGGCGCGATGAATCCGGCGGAGCGGATATTCCAGAACGTGGACCAGCCGGCGCTGGGGCGACCGAGGCTCGGGCCGCCGCCGTTGCGCCAGACGCGCGTGCCGCGGCCGCAGTCGATGTCGGTGAAGAGATTTTCGTAGGGCGTGTCTTTGTGGTGGTCGAAGTTGAGATCGGTGCCTCGGCCTTGGGCGAAGACGTTGCCCGAGGCACGTTCGACGCTGAGGTCGTGCACGTAGGGCGCGCGGACGTCGAAGTTGGTGACGAGATTGTCCTCGGAGTTCTTGAGCTGGATCGCGTGGTGGCCGGTGCAGTCGGGCACACCGGCCTCGACGGTGCTGCGGGCGTTGTCGGCGGTGAGGAAAATGCCGTCGAGGGTGTTGCCGCAGGCCATGACGTTGACGCCGAGGTCGCCGTTGTGGATGGCGACGTCGCGGACCCAGCAGTTGAAAACGGAGCGGAGTTCGATGGCGTTGTGGCCGTCCTCTTTGAAGTGGCCGCGATACTTGGTGCCGGGAAACGCGAAGCCGAGGTGCTCGATGCCGGACTCGGTCACGGTGGGGTTGAAGGCGCGGAGTTCGGTTTGCCACTCGGGGCGGGTCTCGAAGCGGAGGGGGCGATCGACGGTGACGCGCAGGCCGGTAATTGCGGTGATGCGGAAAAGCTGTTGGGTGTCGCGTTGCTTGCCCTTGGCGATGTCGCCGGGGTCGCCGTTGTAGAGGTAGGTTTTGAGGCTTTGATCGGGGGTTTCGCGGGCGACGAGGAGGACCAGTTGGCCGACGGTGAGGCCGGCGATGCGGTCGACTTCGACTTCGCGATCGCCGCGCCGGGCGAGAGCGGTGACGGCGGCGAGTTTCTTGGATTGGGTATTGCCCTCGAGGGTGACGAAGGCGCCGTCGAAGGAATAGCCGCTGGCGGGGCCGCCGGTGGCGGTTTTGCGCGCGCGAGGGTGGATCGCGTCGAGGCCGCGCGGGAACCAGAGGATGCTTTGCTCGGGGCCGGCGCCGCGGAGCACGACGCCGCTGCGGGTGATGCGGATGAAGTCGGAAACGAGATAACGGCCGGGCGGGAGATAGACCGCGCCGGCGGGAGTGGCGTCAACGGCGGCTTGGATGGCTTTGGTGTCGTCGGTGGTGCCGTCGCCGACCGCGCCGAAATCCCGGACGTTGGTTTTGCGCGGGAGTTCGGGGATGGGCCGCTCGCCCTGGTGGTAACCGGCGCGGGAAAAATCGGGAAGCCGGCCGGCGGCGGACCCTATTTCACCGGCCTCACCCCAGAGTTGGGATTGGGTCGGGGCGGCGGGGAGAGAAGACGTGGCGGATAAAAACGGGAGGGCGAAGAGGAGCAGAAATGCGATCCGGGGTAGGGAGACGGTGGAGCTTTTCATGGCCTTGAGCATGGGGCGCGGGCGCGGAGGGCGGGTCGGAGACGCCGCCCTACGACGGAGGAGCGGTGATCTTTTCGCGCAGGTGGGTGGTGCGGGTTTTCGACTCGGCGTTGCGGACGGCCATGGCGTAGGCGGCGGGCTCACCGACGATGAAAACTTTTTTCCGGCCGCGGGTGATGGCGGTGTAGATCAGGTTTCGTTGGAGCATCATGAAGTGCGCTTTGAGCAGCGGGATGATGACGACGGGGTATTCGCTGCCCTGCGATTTGTGGATGCTGACGGTGTAGGCGAGGGCGAGGTCGTTGAACTCGCCGCGCTGAAACGTGTGGACGTCGCCGTCGAAATCGGCGGTGAAGTTGCCGGCCTCGGCGTCGATGGATTTGATGACACCGATGTCGCCGTTGAAGAGGTTTTTGTCGTAGTTGTTGCGCAGCTGGATGAGCTTGTCCCCGGCGCGGAATTCGCCGCTCGGCGTGCGGAGCGCGCGGGCGTGGGGCGACTGGGGGTTGAGCGCGGCTTGGAGTTGCACGTTGAAATTGCCGACGCCGGCGACGCCCTTGTGCATCGGCGCGAGGACCTGCACGTCGCGGATGGGGTGCGGCCATTTCAGTTTTTGCGGGATGAACGTGGTGACGAGCTCGAGGGTTTTGCGCACGCAGTCCTCAGCGTTTTCGGCGACGATGAAGGTGAGATCGGCCCAGACTTGCGTGGCGGAGACCTCGTTGACGGCGGGCGGGAGCGACGGGTCGCCAGCGTTGATGGCGTGGGCGGTGGTGACGATCTGACTCTGGCCCTGTTGGCGGTAGATGACGGAAAGGCGCGTCACCGCTGGGGGTGACGTGGCGGTTGAGAGTTGAGAGTTGAGCGTTGAGAGATCGGAAGAGGAAGCGGAACGCGGCGAGGGCGCCGCGTCTCCAAAGGAATTGCTGGTGGCGATGAGGTCTTTGAGGACGTTGCCGGCGCCGACGCTGGGGAGTTGGTCGGTGTCGCCGACGAGCAGTAGATGAGCGCGGGAAGGGACGGCCTGGAGGAGGGCGGAGGCGAGGCGGTTGTCGAGCATCGAGGCCTCGTCGACGATGAGGAAATCGGTGGCTAGGGGCGCGGACTCATTCGCAACGAAGCCGCCGCCGGCGGGATCGTATTTTAGCAGGCGGTGGATCGTGGTGGCGAAGCCGCCGGTGGTCTGCGCGAGCCGTTGCGCGGCGCGGCCCGTGGGCGCGGCGAGGTGGACGCGGACTTTCTTGGCTTTGAGGATTTCGACGAGGGCGCGGAGGATCGTGGTTTTTCCCGTGCCGGGTCCGCCGGTGAGGATGGTGAACTTGTGGGTGAGGGCGTTTTTGACGGCGGTGCGTTGGAGTTCGTGGAAGGTGAAACCGGCTTTGTCTTGGGCCCATTTGACGGCGGCGTCGGTCTTGATGGGCGGGAGGGCACTGCTGACGCGGCCGAGGCGGGCGATGGCGGCGGCGATTTTTTTCTCTGCGTGGTCGTGGTGGGGGAGCTGGATCAGCGCGCTGCCGGGCAGCGCGCTGGGTTGAGAGTTGAGAGTTGAAGGTTGAGGGTCGGTGCCCGCGGGCCAGTGGCGGGCGAGGGTTTTGGCGGTGACGAGGGCGTCGAGGCGGGCGGCGATGTGATCGCCGCTGGTTTCGAGCATCGTGGCGGCGTAGTCTTGGAGGTCGGCTTCGCGGTAGGCGGTGTGGCCTTCGTCCTGGAGCGTTTCGAGGGCGTAGATGAGACCGGCGTCGAGGCGGGGCGGGGCGTCGTTGGCGAAACCGAGATTGATGGCGATGCGGTCGGCGGTTTTGAAGCCGATGCCGTCGATCTCACGGGCGACGCGGTAGGGTTGCTCGAGGAGGATGGGCTTCGCCTGCGCGCCGTAGCGCTCGACGAGTTTCACGCACTGGCTGGGCGTGACACCGTAGGTCTGGAGAAAAATGTAGAGTTCGCGCTCGGTGCGTTTGGCGTCCCACGCGGCTTTGATGGCGGTGGCGCGTTTGGGGCCGATGCCGGGGACGTCGCGGAGTTTGCCGGATTCTTCGGAGAGGACGCGGAAGGTGTCGGTGCCGAGGGCGTCGACGATCTTATTGGCGTAGGCTTTGCCGATGCCGGGGACGAGGCCGCTGCCGAGGTATTTGCGGATGCCGTAGACGCTGGCGGGGAGCTCGCTTTTGAAGGCGGCGATTTTGAACTGGGCGCCGTGCTGCGAGTGCTGAGTCCACTCGCCGGTGAGGTGGAGCGTCTCGCCGCATTCGACGCTGGGCAGGGCGCCGACGATGGTGACTTTTTCTATTTTCTCTTCCGTGGAGGCAGGCGTTTTTATGGCCGCGGGGCGGGTGTCGGGGCGAAATTCTGCGATGGTGTAATGATTTTCCTCGTTGTGGAAAATGATGCGTTCGAGGACGCCGGTAAGTGTGGCGCTGGGAGCGGGCGGGGGCACGGCTTAGGATTTAAACGCGAATGGACACGAAGGAACGCGAATGCCGGAGGCGTCGGGGATGGGGATCACGGGGATTGCCAGTCCGCAATTTTGAGGCCAGGGACGCGGGAGAATTCGCGGCGGTTGTGGGTCACGATGGTGGCGCCGAGGCGGAGGGCTTGGGCGGCGATGAGGGTGTCGATCGGACCTATGCCCTGCCCGCGTTTTTCCAAGAAGGACCGAAGGCGGGCGTATTGGCCGGCGTCTTCGCGGGTAAATGGCTCGATAGGGATGTTCGAAACGAGGGCTTCGAAATCGCGGCGATAGCGGAGGCCGGAGCTGTGGTGGAGGATGCCGAATTCGCGCTCGGCCACGACCAAGGCGGAGAGGCGCAAGTTGGGAAACTCGGCGTTCATCCGCGCGGTGAGCCCGGGGTCGGCACCTCGCAGAAAGTTCGAGACGGCGCTGGTATCGGGGAGGAAGATCACCACGCGCGAGGACTGTCTGGGGTGGTGTGGCGGGGCACGTCGGGCAGGTCGGGGCAGGAGCCGGCGAGCTTCATGAAGCGGGCGCGGCGCTCTTCGAGATCGTCGTGGGGCGTGATGAGCACGCCCTTGGCCGTGCGGCGGAGGGTGACGGTCTTTCCCGGGAAGCGAAACTCCTTCGGCAGGCGCACGGCTTGGGAGCCGCCGGTGGTGAAGAGTTTGGCGGTTTTGGTCATCGTGTAGCTACGGTGTAGGCATGAGCGGGGGCGTCAAGGGGGGGCGGAAAGCGGAGGGTTGCGCGGACCGCGTCGGCCCCCACGCTGCGGCTCATGCAATCGATCGTGCCCAGTTCGTTTTTGGAGGTGATCCAATTGGCGATCACGCCGGTGATTTTGTTGAGCGGCGTCGGCGGGCTCATGATCACGCTCACCAATCGCATGGCGCGGGTGGTGGACCGAACACGGGCGCTGGCGGGGCAGGTGCGCACGGCGGCGGCGGATGCAAGCGAGGAGCGGGTCCACCTTGAGTCGCAACTGGATATTTTGTGGCGCCGGGCGCGGCTCGTGCAACGGGCGGTGATGTGCGCCGGACTGAGCATGCTGCTCGCTTGCGCGCTCGTGATGGTGATTTTTCTCGACGCGGTGATGGCACGGGAGTTCGCGGTCGAGATGGTCGTGATTTTCGTCGCGAGTATTCTTTGCCTGATCGCGGCGCTCGCGGCGTTTTTGCGCGACATCGTGGTGTCGTTGCGCGCCCTGAAGCTGGAAGTCGTTCGCGTGCGTGGGATCAGTCGCTGAGGGCGGTGTGGTCGATCGCCCTATCGCCCGCAAGCGGGCTCCTACAAGGGTGTCTTTCTAAGACTCGCTGAGGGCGGCTTGAAGCGTGGGGAGGTCGGGAAAGACGCGGGTGGCGCCGGCGGCGGTGAGTTCGGCGGCGGTGTGCGTGCCGGTGGCCACGGCCCAACACGGGAAGCCGGCGTTGAGGGCGGCTTGGACATCGAAGGGCGAATCGCCGACCATGAGCGTGGTCGCGGCTTCGGCGTGGAGCGCGGCGAGGGCGTGCGCGGTGAAGGCGGGGTCGGGCTTGAGCCAATGGGTGTCTTGGGCGCCGAAGTTGGCCTGCAAGAACGGAGAAAATCCGAGGTGGTCGGCAATCAGACGGGAAGAGGGGCCATGCTTGTTGGTAAAGATCGCGAGTTGGGCGCCGCGGGCGTGAAGCGCGCGCAGAAGATCAACGGCGCCGGTGAGGGCGGCCACGTCTTGGAGCATGGTGGCGTTCCAATAGGGGCGGTAGATCGCGACGGCGGCGGCGACTTGGTCGGGGCGGACAAAGTTGAGCATCGCGTTTTCGAGGCCGCCGCCCACGGCGGCGCGAACGTGGGCGAGGGAGGGCGCGGGGAGGCCGAGTTGGGGCAGGGTGTGGGTGTAGGCGCGGTGGATCGCGGCGAAGTGGTCGATGAGCGTGCCATCGAGATCGAAGAGAAAGGTGCGGAACGGCATGAAAGAGGGAAGATTGGCGGGGGTGACCGGCGGGACGCACGGAAATTTTCGTCGTGGATTTTTTTAGGGTTTGGCTTTGGCCGCCGTGCGCTACAACGGGGGGAGATGTCCGATGTAACCGAGCAATTTCCGCCGCGAGTGTCCGTGCGGACCAGCACGGAAGGGCTGGAGGTGGCGTTGAGCGGAGTGTGGCGGATCACCGACGCAAGGCCGAGTTGGGCGGAACTGGTGGGCGCGAACCCGCCGACCCGGGTGAAGGTGCAGATGGAGGCGGTGGAGAAATGGGATTCGTCGCTGTTGCTGTTTGTTTTCGAGATTCAAGAGGCGTGTCGGGCGAGCGGTGCCTATTGCGACGTGTCGGCGGTGCCGGCGAAGGTGCGGACGCTGTTGGGGCAGTTGGCGGCGTCGCACAATTCGAGTGTGCCGTTTGACCGGACGGATAGTTTTCTGACTGGGGTGGGCAATGCGACGGTGGACGCGTGGTCGAAGGCGAAGGAGATCATGCAATTCGTCGGCGAGTGTGTGCTCAGCGGGGCGCGGCTGGTGCGGCTGCCGCACAAGTTTCGTTGGAAAGACTGCATCGACGAGATGCAGCAGTGCGGGGCGATGTCGCTGCCGATCGTGAGCCTGATCAGTTTCCTCGTGGGTGTGATCATGGCGTATCAGGCGGCGGTGCAGCTGCGGCAATTTGGAGCGGACATTTATGTGGCGGATCTGGTGGGTTTGGCGGTGGTGCGCGAGATGGGGCCGATGATGGCGGCGATCGTGCTGGCCGGGCGCACCGGGGCGGCGTTTGCGGCGACGCTCGGCAACATGAAGGCGAATGAGGAAATCGACGCGTTGTCCGCGCTGGGGATTTCGCCGGTGGATTTTTTGGTGATGCCGCGGATCGTGGCGCTGGGGCTGATGATGCCGTTGCTCGCGCTCTATGCGAACGGCGTGGGCATCATGGGCGGTATGGTGGTGGCCTCTATCGTCCTGGAGATACCGCCCACGGCGTATTGGATCGAGACGCAGAGCATCGTGGATTTGTCGGACGTCGGCACGGGGCTGTTCAAGGCGCTGACGTTTGGTTTGCTGATCGGGCTCTCGGGCTGCTTGCGGGGCTTGCAGGCGGAGCGGAGTGCGATGGGCGTGGGCCGGGCGGCGACCTCGGCGGTGGTGACGGCGATTTTGCTGATCATCGTATCGAACACGTTTTTCGCGGTAGCCTTTAACATTCTCGGCGTCTGACCCATGCCGACGAACGAATCCCAATTGCAAGGTCCGGCCGTCGAGGTGACGGGGCTGGAGTGCGGCTACGATGATAAGGTGATCTTGAAGGACATCTCGTTCACCGTGGCGCGCGGGGAGATTTTCTTTGTCATCGGCGGCTCGGGCTGCGGGAAGAGCACGCTGTTGCGGCACCTCGTGGGATTGAATCCGCTGAGAAAGGGCGAGGTGAAGTTTCTGGGTGCACCGTTTTCGGCGGCGGACGCGGCGACGCGGCGGGCGCAGCAGAAAAACTTCGGACTACTTTTTCAAAGCGGGGCGCTTTGGAGCTCGCTGACGCTGCGTCAGAATGTGGCGCTGCCGCTCGAAGAATACACGACGCTCAACCGCCGTGAGATCGCGGAGCTGGCGGCGCTGAAGCTCGGGCAAGTCGGGCTGGCCGGTTATGAGGACTATTTTCCGGCGGAGATTTCGGGCGGGATGAAGAAGCGTGCGGGATTGGCACGGGCGCTGGCCCTAGATCCGGCCATCTTGTTTTTCGACGAACCGTCGGCGGGCTTGGACCCGGTGACCTCGCGGAAGTTGGACGAGCTGATCGTCGAAATCCGCGAGCTGTTTGGCACGACGATCGTGGTGGTGTCGCACGAACTGGCCTCGATCTACGATATCGCCGACCGGGTGATCATGCTGGAGAAGCAGGCGCAGGGGATTGTGGCGGAAGGCGCCCCGAAAGCCCTGGCGACGACGAGTAACGATCCACGGGTGAAGGAGTTTCTCACGCGCGGCACGGGGAGGATTCCGCACCTATGAAACATCGGGCAAAGCGCGAAGTGGGGAGCGATGTGAAACCGGGGCCGCTTCCTGCTGTCCTTTTAATCGTTTATCTTTCAATATCCTCTTCGTGAAAACCAAGGTCAGTCCAGCCGTTGTCGGAGCGTTCGCGTTGGGTGCGTTTGCGCTCGGCGTGATCGCGTTGTTGGCGTTTGGCGGGGTGAACCTCTTTTCCAAGCCGCAGCGCTTCGTGGTGTATTTTGACGAATCGATCCACGGCCTTGATCTGGGGTCGCCGGTGAAGTTGCGCGGCGTGCGGGTGGGCCGCGTGGCGGAGCTGGTCGTGCGCTACGATCAGGCGAAAAATCGCTCGTTGGTGGTGGTGATGTGCGAGTTCAGTCGCAAC
Organism: Opitutus sp. GAS368; assembly: GCA_945882935.1. Classification (GTDB taxonomy): domain Bacteria; phylum Verrucomicrobiota; class Verrucomicrobiia; order Opitutales; family Opitutaceae; genus Tous-C4FEB. Next base: position 22,637 of record CAMCWW010000018.1, on the reverse strand, counting down.
ACCCTCACGAACAGCTCGGGTGCGGTGATCGACGTGTCGGACCGGGGCGAATTGCAGGCCCTGATTGACCAAGGGCTGCGGGCGCAGCTGGGCGTGCAAGGGCTAGCGACGGGCCTGCTGTTCGTGGAGCTCAATTTTGTGAACCCCAAGGAGCATCCGGCCGACAACCGAATGATTGAGGTCAGGTATGCGGTCGTGCCGGCGATGCCCTCGGCGATCTCGGAGTTTCAAGCCAGCGCGAGTGAGATTCTTTCCAAGGTCAGGCGGATCGATTTCGAAGGTTTGACGGGTGAGTTGAAGTTGTTGCTCGGCGACTCGCGGAGGCAGGTGGCCGGGTTGGACCTAAAGGGCGTGAGCGCGCAGTGGCAGCGCACGGGGGCGGCGATTGAGACGCTCGTGGCCTCACCCGAAATCAAGCAGACCTTTGTGACGCTCAACGCGACGTTGGTCGATCTGAGGGCGACGTTGGCCAAGCTTGACGGACAGGTGGCGGCGACTGGAACCGACGTGCAGGCGACGCTCGCCCAGACGCAGGCGACGCTCCAGAATTTCAGCGCGACCGCGACCACGCTGCGGAATTTTATCAACGCGCAGCAAGGGCTGGGCGAAGGGGCGGGCGAGGCGTTTGGCAAACTGGCCGAGGCGGCGGATGCGGTGCAGCGCTTGGCGGATTTCCTTGAGCGCAATCCGAACGCCCTGCTCACCGGGAAAAAGGCACCGCGCTGAACGCCGGCGAATTTTTGATCCGCAACCACGAGACTCTCCTGCCACCCAAAATGAACGCTGTTCCATCATCAGGCCGGTTGACCGCACGAGGCGCGATCGGGAGCGGACTGGTCGCAGTGATGCTTTTCGCCGCGGGCTGTAATCTCATTCCGGCGCCTACCCCGGATTCGACCCGTTATTACGTCCTTGCGGGGCCGGCGTTGGGGGCGGCGGGCGTGCCACCGGTGACGGGAGCGCTGCGCCTCGGCCTGCGAAATGTGGAAGTGGCGTCTTATTTGAAGAAAGGTTCGTTGGTCGTGCGCACGGGCGAAAACGAAGTGCGCTTTCCGGACGAGGCGCGCTGGGGCGATCCGCTTGAGCGGGAGATTTTAAGTTCGTTGCGCGGTCAATTGCTGGCGGCGCCCGCAGTGGGCCGGGTGTTTGTGCAGCCGTTTCCGTTCGACGAACCGCGGGATTACGATGTGAGCGTGCGGGTGATCCGCGGCGAAGGCGTGGACCCGGCGGGTGGAGGCAAGGCCGCGGTGAGCTTTGTCGCGATGCTGGAAATCACGACGAGCGGAGCGGCGGGCGAGGTCGTGGCGCGCAAGCGGTTTGTCGCCCCGGAAGCGGCTTGGGACGGCAAAGATTTTGGCCGTTTGGCGGCGGAATTGAGCAACGCGGTGGCGGCGCTAAGTCAGGAAGTCGTGGCGGCTCTGCCGGCGAAGCCGTAGAGCGAGCGGGCGGGGGTTTGGGCCGGCCGGGTTTCTATTTTGGATGAGGGTTCACGGCGGCTTGGGGTGGAGGCTGCTTTGAATCCTGGCTAAAATTATAAACCGTTCGTTCCTCGAGGAATTTCCCGTGGAACGCTTTAAAATGAAGACAGACGAGGCGGGACGACGGCCTCAGGAGGTGAAGGACTGCGGGATTTTGGCCTCGATCGAGTCGGCGTTTAGGGCGGCGCGGCGCCCCGGGTTGCAGGCATGGGGCGCGATCTCTGATCAGCGGTGTGCGACCCCGGGACCGCCGCCAAAAATTTCGCGGCTCGATTCGGAGTGGGGCAACGATCTGGCGTGGATTTTTTGGTGGCGGCGCGGTTCGGAGGGCACGAACGCATGCGGCTGGATCCGGCGGGGATTGCGGCTGGCGGCGGGACGGAGATGTGAGCGACGGTTTGGTGTTGAAACGAAAAAGCCGACCGGCGGGTTAAGCGGGTCGGCTCAGGCGCGGGCGCGAAAGGGCGGGTCGGAGCCCCGGCCCTACGTTTCGATCACTTCAGAGCGGCGGCGATGCGCTCAAGGGCGGATTCGACGTTGGCCCGGGAGTTGAACGCGCTGATGCGCACGTGGCCCTCGCCGCACTTGCCGAAGCCGGCACCGGGGGTGCAGACGACTTGGGCGTTGTTTAGCAGCAGGTCGAAGAACTCCCAAGAATCCCGACCGGTGTTGACCCAGATGTAGGGGGCGTTGTCGCCGCCGACGCAGCTGAGGCCGAGATTTTTTACCGCGGTGCGGATGAGCGCGGCGTTGGCGAGGTAGAAGTCGGTCATGGCCTTCACCTGCGCTTTGCCCTCGGGGGTGTAAATGGCGGCGGCGGCCTTTTGGATGGGATAGGCCACGCCGTTGAATTTTGTCGTGTGGCGGCGGTTCCAAAGGGCGTGTACCGAATGCGTCTGGCCGGCGAGATCGTAGGCGAGCAGCGCTTTCGGCACGACGGTGTAGGCGCAACGGGTGCCGGTGAAGCCGGCGGTTTTGGAGAAACTGCGGAATTCAATGGCGACGTCGCGGGCGCCGGGAATCTCGTAAATCGAATGCGGGATGGCGGGATCGCGGATGTAGGCCTCGTAGGCGGAGTCGAAGAGGATGATGGCCTTGTTGGCCTGCGCGTAAGCGACCCAAGCGACGAGTTGCTCGCGGGTGGCGACGGCACCGGTGGGATTGTTGGGGAAGCAGAGGTAGATGAGGTCGGTCGCGGCGGACGGAATCGCGGGCACGTAGCCGTTGGCGGGGGTGCAGTTGAGGTAGGTGATGCCGGCGTAGCGGCCCTCGACGTTGGGCCCGGTGCGGCCGGCCATGACGTTGGTGTCGATGTAAACGGGATAAACGGGATCGGGAATCGCGAGTTTCAATCCCTCGGTAGCGAAGATTTCCTGGATGTTGCCACAGTCGCATTTTGACCCGTCGGAGATGAAGATTTCGTCGGCATCGATGGCGCAGCCCCGGGCAGCGTAGTCGTGCTGGGCGACGGCTTCGCGGAGGAAGGCGTAGCCCTGCTCGGGGCCGTAGCCTTTGAAGGTGGCGCGCACGGCCATCTCGTCGGTCGCGGCGTGGAGTGCGGCGGTGCAGACGGCGGGGAGGGGCTCGGTGACATCGCCGATCCCGAGGCGGATGACTGGTTTTTGGGGGTTGGCGGCGACGTAGGCGCCGACGCGCTTGGCGATGTCGGCGAACAAATAGGAGGCCTTGAGCTTGGTGTAGTTTTCGTTGATGCGGATCATGAGGGAGTGGTTTTGTGGTGTTAAAGGGATGGGAAAGGTGGCCGGTGGTCGGCGAAAAACTTGAACAAACGCGGCGGGCGCGGTTTGTTCAAGCCCGACGTTGCCCCCAAACGATATCGAACAACCACCCATGAAAAAGATCGAATCAGTGGCCGAGATGAGCGCAGTCACGGCGGAACTCCGTGCGGCCGGCAAGACGGTGGCGCTGGTCCCGACGATGGGGGCGCTGCACGCGGGGCAGGAGGCGCTGATCCGGGCGGCCGCGGCCAAGGCGGACGTCGTGGTGGTGTCGATTTTCCTGAATCCGCTGCAATTCGGACCGAGTGAATTGGTGGAGCGATACCCGCGCTCACCGGTCGAGGATCTGGCGATGTGTGCGGCGGCCGGGGTGCCGTTTGTCTTTGCGCCACCCTTGGAGCTGATGTTCCCCCGTGGGCATGCGTCGTTCGTGAGTGAAGAGGGGACGAGCAGGCCGCTCTGCGGAGCGTCGAGACCCGGGTATTTCCGAGGAGTGACGACCGTGATGGCGAAGCTGTTCAATATCGTACGGCCGAATTTTGTCTGCTTCGGCCAAAAGACGGCGCAGCGGGCGGCCGTGGTGCGGAAGATGGCGGACGAACTCAGTTTTGGGGTGGAGGTGATATTGGTCCCGACCGTGCGTGACGCCGACGGCCTCGCGTGGGGCGTGCGCAACCGTGATTTTACCACGAGCCAGCGGCAGGAGGCTCTCGCGCTAAGCAAGGCGCTGAAGCGCGCCAAGGAAATGGCCGACGGCGGCGTGCGCAGCCCGGACCGCCTCATCGCCGAGGCGACCCACATTTTGGGCCAACATCGGCGGGTCCGAGTCATCTACGTCGCGATCGTGGACGGGCTCACGATGGAGACGATGCGCGAGGTCGTGCGGGGCAAGAGCATGCTGGCGATCTCGGCGTGGATCGACGAGGTCCGGCTGATCGACAACGTGATGTTGTGAGTCCGGCAGACGGAGGCTTTTCCGAATGGTAGATTTTGGTGGAATCTGCCAGAATCTCCCATTTGGCTCACCTCTCCTATGGCTAAACGTGCTGCTATATCTGCCGATCCCACTCCACTTGAGCGGTTGTTGGCGTTGTCTCACCATCTCGGGCGTGAAGACCGGAAGCTGGCGATTTTGGGCGAGGGCAACACCTCGGTGAGAATCTCGGCCGACGCATTTTTGGTGAAGGCGAGCGGATCGAATTTGGCTTCATTGACGGCCGATGGAGTCACGGCCTGTCGCATTGATCCGCTGGTTGCGCTGCTCGATGCCACAGGTTTGGCGGACTCGGCGGTGGACGACGGTTTGCTCTCCGCGCGCGTGGATCCGACGAGCAAGAAACCGTCGGTCGAGGCGATGTTTCACGCGTGGCTCCTCACTCTCCCTGGCGTGAACTTTGTCGGTCACACGCATCCGGTGGCGGTCAACGCCATCCTTTGCACTAAACATGCGCGGACGTTTGCCACGCGCCGGATGTGCCCGGACGAGATCGTGTGCTGCGGTGCGGAGTTTGTTTTTGTGCCCTACGTCGATCCCGGTCTGAAACTCGCGCAAGCGATTCGCCGCGCAGTGCTCGCTTTCGTGCAGCGCCTCGCCCGCCCGCCCCGCGTGATCGTGCTCGCGAACCACGGGCTGATTACACTCGGAGCGACGCCCGAGGCCGTGATGGCGGCGACCTTGATGGCGGTGAAGGCCGCCGAGATTTTTGCCGGCGCGGTCGCGGTGGGCTCACCTCAGTTTCTCTCCGGTGCCGTTGCCGCCCGCATCGCCGGTCGCCCCGACGAGCTCTACCGCGAGAGAATGCTGGGGCTCCGTTAATTTCTGAAAAACTCAAACTCCATGAAACCCTACAAATTCGTTAACTTTTCTTGGGACGACGCCAAAGCCGCCGCTCTCGATCCGGTCGGTCGCCTGGTCTATCGCTCCAATATCCTCGGCGATGACCAACGCATCACCAACACCGGCGGCGGCAACACCTCCTCGAAGATCGTCGAGAAAGATCCGCTCACCGGTCAGGCGACCGAGGTGCTTTGGGTCAAAGGTTCCGGCGGCGACCTGCGCACCAGCACGCGCGAGAATTTTTCCTCTCTTTATCAGCAGAAGCTGCTCGATATGCAGCAGCTCTACGCCGCGCGGCCCGACAAAGGTCTGAAGGCACCCGCCGAGGACGACATGGTCGGCATGCAGGCCCACGCGACGTTCAACCTTAACCCGCGCGCATCCTCCATCGACACGCCGCTGCACAGCTTCATCCCGGCGAAGTTCGTCGATCACATGCACCCGAACGCGATCATCTCGATCGCGGCGTCGAAACACTGCGAAAAAATCACGCAGGAAATCTTCGGTGGCGAGATGGCCTACGTACCGTGGATGCGCCCCGGCTTCGAACTCGGCCTCGCGATGCAGGCCATCGTGCAGAGGAATCCCGCCGTGAAATCCATCATGATGGGCCAGCACGGCTTCATCTCTTGGGCTAACGAAGAAAAAGCCTGCTACACTTACACGCTCGACTGCATCGAGAAGGCATCGGCCTTCATCGAAGCCAAATACCAGGCCAAAGGCGGCGACGCCGCCGCCTTCGGCGGTGCGAACTACGCCACGCTCACGCCCGAGCAGCGCCGCGCGACGTTCGCCGCGATCCTTCCCTGGTTCCGCGGGCAGGTTTCCAAGGCGAAGCGCTTCATCGGCACGGTGCAGGACGACGAGAAGATCTTGCGCTTCGTGAACTCGAAGGACGCCGCCCGCCTCGCCGAGCTCGGCACGAGCTGCCCCGACCATTTCCTCCGCACCAAGATCAAGCCGCTCTACGTGGAATGGAATCCGCAAGCCGAGGACACCGCCGCGTTGAAGCAGAAACTGGCCGCCGGCCTCGAGGCCTACCGCGCCGACTACGCCGCCTACTACGCGAAGTGCAAACACGCCAACTCGCCCGCGATGCGCGATCCGAACCCGACCGTGGTGCTCATCCCCGGCGTCGGCCTGATCGCGTGGGGCAAGGACAAGTCCGAGAGCCGCGTCACCGCCGAGTTCTACAACTGTGCCGTCGAGGTCATGCGCGGCGCCGAGGCGATCGACACCTACATTTCCCTACCGCAGCAGGAAGCCTTCGATATCGAATACTGGCTCCTTGAAGAAGCGAAGTTGAAGCGCATGCCCGCTGAGAAAGAGCTCGCCCGCCAAGTCATCATCGTCGTCGGCGCTGGCTCCGGCATCGGCAAGGAGACCGCCCACCGCCTCGTCAAAGAAGGCGCGCACATCGTGTGCGTCGATATGAAGGTCGAGACGGCGCAGGCGACCGCCAAAGAGATCACCGATAAATATGGCCTCGGTATCGGCGTTGCCGGCACCGGTCTTTCCTCCTGTGGCCCGGCGCTCGGGCTCGCCGCTAACATCACCGACCGCGCCAGCGTGCGCGCGATGCTCGACGACGTCGCGCTGGCCTACGGCGGCTTCGATTCGATCTGCGTCACCGCCGGCGTGTTCTGGCCGAGCGACACCACCGGCCACATTCCCGACGACAAGTGGGCCTTCACCTTTGGCGTCAACGTCACTGGCAGCTACATCGTCGGCGACGAAGCGCTGAAGACCTGGAAAGAGCAGGGCCTCAAGGGCCAGCTCGTCCTCACGACCTCGGCCAACGCCGCCGTCGCGAAGAAAGGCTCGCTCGCCTACGATTGCTCGAAGGCCGCCGCCAACCATCTCGTGCGTGAGCTCGCGATGGAGCTCGCCCCGCTCGTGCGCGTGAACGGCGTCGCCCCCGCGACCGTGGTGCAGGGCTCGGCGATGTTCCCGCGCGACCGCGTCATCGGCTCGCTCGCGAAATACAACATTCCCTACACCGCCGATGAGGCGACCGATTCCCTCGTGAGCAAGTTGGCGCAATTCTACGCCGACCGCACGCTCACCAAGGCGCCAATCACGCCGGCCGACCAAGCTGAGGCGTATTTCCTCCTCGTCTCGCAGCGCCTCAGCAAGACCACCGGTCAGATCGTTACGGTCGACGGCGGCCTGCACGAAGCGTTCCTGCGGTGAGCAAGAGCTAGGGGTTGGGTTGGGACGGGCTCGGACTCAATCCGGGCTCTCCTGGTTGCATCCGGGCGCGGGCAGACGGCGCCAGTGGGGCGCGGGTTTCTTGACCCGCGTGCGGCGCCGACGCTGACTCGTTTTAACCTCTTACCCCGATGTTTGCCGCCCACTTTTTTCGCCGGCTCCTGCTGTGCGCCACCCTCGTTTGTCTTGGGTCGCCGAGCCTGCACGCCGCGCTCGGCGTAAACTCGCTGTTTCCCGCCAACGCCACCACCGGCGTCTGCATCGACACACCGCTCCGGGTGATTTTCGACGCGGTGCCCACCGTCGGCACGTCCGGTCGGATTGTGGTGACCAACTCCGGCGGCACCGTCGTCGATATGATCGATCTCTCGTCCACCACGCAGACGCGCACGATCGGCGGCACGGTTTACAATTACCGACCGGTGATCGTCGTCGGGAATACCGCAATCATCACGCTGCGCACCGCGGTGCTCGCCTACGGCCAGACGTATCGTGTGACGGTTGAGGGTGGGGCGTTGCGCGACGCATCCGGCGGGGCCTTTGCCGGAATCGGTGCGGGAACTTGGAGTTTTTCGACAAAGTCCGTCGGGCCCGCCGCCGGCACGAGCAGCCTCACGGTCGCCGCCGATGGCACGGGTGATTTCGCCAGCGTGCAGGGCGCGTTCGACTTCGTGCCGGTGAATAACTCGAAGCCAGTCCTCATCAATCTCCGCAACGGCACTTACCACGAGATTCTCCTCCTGCGGAACCGCCCGTTCGTCACGCTGCGCGGCGAAGACCGCCGCCAGACGGTCATCAACTACGCCAATAACGCCAATTTCAACTCCGGCAACAATCGCGCCATGGTCGGGATCGACTCAAACGACTTCACGCTCGAACGCCTTACCCTCCGCAACAGCACGCCCATCGGCGGTTCCCAAGCCGAGGCGTTGCGCATGAACAGCACGCGCTCCTTCGTGAGCAACTGCGACTTCTCCAGCTACCAGGATACCTTGCTGATCAACGGCGCGGTTTATTTCTCCAACTGTTACATCGAGGGTGACGTCGATTTCATCTGGGGCAGCGGGGTCGCGTATTTCTACCGTTGCGAAACCCGTGCCCTTCGGCGCGGCTACAACGTCCAGTCCCGCAGCACGGCCGGCAGATACGGTTTCATCTTCGTCGAGTGCGCGGTGACCGCCGCCGACGGCGTGACCAACCACGTGCTCGCGCGCACCGACACCACTTCATTTCCCAACTGCGAGGTGGTGTTCGTCGATTGCGTGCTCGGCCCGCACATTACCGCGGCCGGCTGGCTCGTCACCGGCACCGGCGGCGCGGCCGGTCTGCGCTTCATCGAATACCGCAGCAAGAATCTCACTGGGGGCATGATCGACACCAGCCAGCGGGCGGCGGGTTCGCGCCAGATGACCGACGCCGAAGCTGAGTTCTATCGGGTCCCGGCCAACGTTTTTGGGGGCTGGGCTCCGCTCGCTTCGACGGACACAAGTTCACCCGCGGGCCTCGTGACCGCGTCTCCCGCCGATTCGAGCACGCGTCTGGTCAGTCTCGCCGTGCGCTCCTTCGCCGGCACGGGCGAGCAGACCCTCATCGCCGGTTTCGGGCTTTCCGGCACAGGCACGAAAGACGTTCTCATCCGCGGCATCGGCGCGACCCTAGCCGAATTCGGAGTGCCCGGCGCGCTCGCCGATCCGAGGCTGAAGTTTCAGCAGGGAACTGCAGTCTTGGCCGAGAACGATGATTGGGGCAACGCACCCGCGCTGTTGGCGGCCTCGCAGTCGGTCGGGGCGTTTGCGCTCGCGGCTGAGGCGAAAGATGCGGCCCTTCTCGCCGGCGTTGGCGCGGCCAGCTACTCCGCGCAGATCAATAGCGCGGACACGGGCGTGGCGTTGATCGAGGTTTACGATGCGGCCACCGCCAACCGGAATCTTGGGCTGTCGAGTCTTGCCGCACGCACGGTCCTCGCCGCGGACGACGTATTGATCGCCGGCTTTGTCCTCGGCGGCGCCGGGAATCGCCTCGTGCTGATTCGTGCCGTTGGACCGACGCTCACCGAGTTCGGCCTTGGTGGCGTTCTCAGTGATCCGCGGATCGAACTATTTGGCGCCTCCGGGAAGATCTACGAAAATGATGATTGGACGTCAGAAATCAGGTCGGTCGTCGCGCGGGTCGGCGCGTTCACCTTGCCGGCGGGAAGCAAGGATGCGGCTCTGCTGGTCTCACTCGCGCCCGGCAGTTACAGTGTGCAAGTGCGCGGACCGGCGGGGGTCAGCGGGGTGGTACTCGTCGAGCTCTACGACGTGCCGTGAGGCAAAGATGTCGGCGCTGTGGACCGTTGCTCCGTAGTCCTCGGCGAGAGCGGCAATCTGGGCGTCGGTCACGAGATTGCCGCCGGTGCCGGCCCGGCCGAGGAGCCGACAGACTGCGGCGATGTGATCGGGTCCGGGGGCAGTAGCCGCACGTTGGGCCGGGCCAACCAAGACGCGATGTTCCGGCTGGCCTGAGCGACCATGTGCCGTGGTCGTAAACGGGGTTGAAATCGCGCGGACGCGCGCTCTTTTTGGTAACTCCCATGGAAGAGCAAAGTGAATTTCTTTTGGTGGATGGAGTGCAACCAGAGCGGCACGTCGCCCATCCGCTGGGCGCGCTGCTTCAGGAAGTCTCCGCAGCGTGGGGTCTGCCCATCGGGCTGCGGGTGCGGGTAAGCGTCCGCGATTCTTCGCTCCCGGAGTTGAGCGGGCGGCTTGAACTCATCGCCGCGCCCGATCTGCCCTTTAACCCCCGCGTGGCGCTGCGACTGCGCGTGAGCGGCGTAGTTTTTTCCAGCGCGGAAATCGTGGAATGGGTCGGGTTGGATTAGGCGGGGCGAGTGGTCGGAGCCGGAGATTTTGGCGCTTGGGCACGCGTCCGTCCGTTGCGGATTCAGGTACGCGGGGGGCGTTGAACAAGTCGCCGGCTTGACCGGCTTTCCTATCAGGCCATTCTAGCCTGATGAAGACGGCCACCGTGACGGAATCCAAGAACGGGCTCAGTGAATTGTTGCGTTCTGCCCGCGCGGGCAAGGGGGTGCTCATTCTCGACCGCGACGTGCCGGTCGCGCGTTTGGAACCGGTGGCGGCCGATACCTTGCCCGACGACGTGCGGCTGCTCGGACTCGAGCGCCAAGGGCTCATCCGCCGGCCCCTGCGGGCGGGATCGGTCTGGGAGAAGCTCAAGGGTATGCCGGCGCCCAAGCTGAAAACGGGCGCGAGTGCGGTGGCGGCCCTGCTCGCCGAGCGGGAGGAGGGACGGTGATTTTTTGGGACAGCTCGGCGGTCGTACCGTTACTCGTCGGCGAGGCGGGCACGGTCGCACGCGAGTCCCAGCTCCGCGCCGACCCCGTGATGCTGGTGTGGTGGGGCACGGCGGTGGAGTGCGCCTCGGCCTTGCAGCGGCTGGTGCGCGAGGGCGCGCTCAACGAAGCGGGTGCGCGGGCGAGTGCGGTGCGGCTACGTCACTTCGAGGACCATTGGGTGGAAGTGGAGCCGACGGCGGCGGTGCGCCGGCAAGCGGAGCGCCTGCTGCGGCTGCATCCCCTGCGGGCGGCGGACGCACTCCAATTGGCGGCGGCGCTGGTGGCCTGCCACCACGAGCCGTCGACGCTCGCCTTTTACACGGCGGACACCCGGCTGGCAGACGCGGCCCGACGTGAGGGCTTCCCGGTGCCGGGTTAAAAGTTGCGGCTCGGTGTTTACCGCGGCCCGTAAACGGTCTGCTTGAGGTTCGCGGCGAGGTGGCGGCGGAAGGTGGGGAGATCTTTGACGGCTTTGAGCGCGATGAGCTGGCTCGCGAGGTTGCCGACGGCGGTGCCTTCGAGGGCGAAGGACACGACCGGCAGGCCGGCGGCGTCGGCGGTGGCTTGGCAGAGCAGGCGGTTTTTCGAGCCGCCGCCGACGATGAGGATGCGCTTAAATTTCTTGCAGGCCATTTTTTCGAAGGCGCGCATGGCGTCGGCGTGGCCGCGGCCGAGGGAGTCGCAGATGAGGCGCGTGTAGGCGGCGAGGGTTTTCGGCGCGGGGAGTTTCCGGCGTTTCAGTTGCGCGTCGATCGCGGCCTTCATCGACGCCGGATTGGTGAACGCGGGGTCGGTGACGTCGAGCAGGGCGGCGGGCGCGGGAAGTTTTTCGGCGGCGGTGATGAGGGCGGCCCACGCTTTGTCGTCGGACGGGCGCGAGGCGAAATCCTTCATCGTGCCTTCGAGCAGCCAGAGGCCGATGACGTTGGTGAGGGGCCGGTAGCGGCCGTTGCCGATGCGTTCGTTGGAGATACGGGCGGCGAGAGCTTCGGCGCCGAGGATGGGTTGATCGCTTTCGAAGCCGACGAGGGACCACGTGCCGGAGCTGAGGAAGAGATCGGTCCCGTCGGGTGACGCGGGCATCGCATCGTAAGCGGCGGCGGTGTCGTGGCCGGGGACGGCGACGACTTGCACGCCGGCGAGCTCGGGGAAGTTTTTCACCGCGCCGAGGCGGGTGCCGGATTTAATCGGCTTGGAGAACCACTGGGGCGGAAGGCGAAAGTGCTTCAGCGCGGCGGGCGACCAGTCGGTCGAGTGGACATCGAGGAGTTGGCTCGTGCTGGCGACGGTGAGTTCGTTCTCCATGCGGCCGGAGAGAAGAAAATTAAAGTAGTCGGGCAGAAAGAGACAGCGGGTCGCGAGGTCAGTGATCGCAGGACAGGAGGCGACGGTTTCTTCGAGATGGAGCGAGGAGTTGTAGAAAACGTTGGGGATGCCGGTGGCGGCGTAGACGCGGGCGAGGGCGGCGCGGGTGTTGGCGAGGCGCTTGAGGCCGGGCTGCGAGCGGGCGTCGCGGTAGGCGTGGACGGGGAAGACCAGACGACCGGCGTCATTGACGAGGGCGAAATCGACGCCCCACACATCGACGCCGACAGAGGCGAGTTTCGCGCCGCGGGGGAGGGCGGCGACGGCTTTGCGCAGGCCGGTTTGGGCCTCGTGCCAGAGCGTGCCAAGGTCCCAGTAGTCGTGGCCCGCGAGGGTACGGAAGGTGTTGGGGAAGCGGTGAACTTCGTCGAGCGTCAGTTTATTCTTGGTCCAAGAGCCGAGGATAACGCGGCCACTGGTGGCGCCGAAATCGACGGCGGCGGTGTAGATCGTGGAAGACATGGGAGAGGATCGGAAAGGGCCCACGGAATACTAGGCGAGTCCGAGGATTTTTTCGGCGTGGTCGCTGTGGGTTTTGAAGAAGGCGGCGTGTTCGGGGAGTTTGATGTCCACGTCGTGGGTGGGGATCATCTCCTTCAGGCGCGCGCGGCCGTCGGGGGACGAGACGAGTTCGGGGAAACACTGCTTGATGACGTCGAGCACGATGTGGACGCAGACCGAGGCGCCGGGCGACGCGCCGAGGAGGGCCGAGATCGTGCGTTCGGGATTGGTGATGACCTCGGTGCCGTAGTGAACGATGCCGGCCTCGCCGTCGGTCTTCTTGATCGCCTGCACGCGGATGCCGGCGTCGATGAGTTTCCAGTCGGAGGCCTTGGCGGTCGGATAGAAGATGTGGAGGACCTTCATGCGGTCGGCCATGCTCTGGGTGCCCTGTTGCACGAGGTAGCGCACGAGGCCGAGATTGCTCGCGCCGATTTTGAGGAGGGTGGCGAGGTTATGCGGCTTCACGGAGCCGGGGAGGTCGAACACGCTGCCTTGGCGGTGGAGAAACTTCGTGGTCCACGCGGCGAACGGGCCGAAGAGCAGAGTTTTTTTGCCGTCGAGCAGGCGGGAATCGAGATGGGGCACGGCCATCGTGGGCGCGGTGTCGAGGTTTTGCCCGTAGACTTTGGCGTGGTGGCGGGCGACGATCTTGGGGTCGTCGCAGACGAGCCATTGGCCGCCGATGGGGAAACCGCCCATCCCGCGGGCTTCGGCGATACCGGATTTTTGGAGCAAGTGGAGACTGCCGCCGCCGGCGCCGACGAAGACAAATTTGGCTCGGTTCTGGCGAAGCTGGCCGGTGGCGAGATCTTGGATACTCACGTCCCAGCCGGTGGCGGTTTTGGTGAGGTCGACGACGCGATGGTGGGAGGCGATGCCGCAGCCCTCTTGGCGGGCGAGCCAGCCGAGGAGTTTGCGGGAAAGATTGCCAAAATTTACGTCGGTGCCGCCGTCCATTTTGGTCGCGGCGATGGGACCTTCGGCGCGTCCCTCAGTGAGGAGGGGCGCCCATGAACCGATCGTCGCGCGGTCGGTGCTAAACTCGATGCCCTTGAAAAAATGGTGCGCGGCCAGTCCGGCATGGCGGGCTTTGAGGTAGGCGACCTGGGCCTCGCCGTGCACGAAGCTGAGGTGTTGCACAGGATTGATGAACTCCGTCGGCCGGTCGATCATGCCGGAGGCCAGCGCGTAGCTCCAAAACTGTTTCGTGCGCTCAAACTGCTCGAAGATCTTGATGGCGTTGGCGACGTTGACGGTGCCGTCGGCTTCTTGGTGCGGGGTGTAGCTGAGTTCGCAGATGCCGGCGTGGCCGGTGCCCGCGTTGTTCCAGCCGTGGGAACTCTCTTGGGCGAGATCGGACGTGACCTCGTAGACTTGGATTTTGAGGGTCGGCTGGAGGCGCTTGAGCAGCGCGGCGAGGTTGGCCGACATGACGCCGGAGCCGACCAAAATGATATCCGGGTTATCGATGTGCGTGGAGTAATTCATGAAAGGGAAAGGCCGTAAAAGTAGCGGGCCGGGCCGGGGCGTGGCCAGAGGATTGTCGGCGGCCATTCGCCGGCGGTGGCCGCGAAGAAGCGAAGACGGCCGGGAGCGTCGGATCAGACCAGCCCGAGGGCGATCGTCGCTTCGAAACCGTGCGGCGTGCGGTTGCGAAACGTCACCGACCCACGGTTTGTCGCGATGCTGGCGCGCACGATGGCGAGACCCAGACCGGTGCCGCCGGCCTCGCTGGTGCGGGCGGCGTCGGGCCGGTAAAACGGTTCGCCGAGGCGGGCGAGCGCGGCGTCGGGGACACCGGGACCCTCGTCGGCGACGGTGATGACGGCGTGCTCGCCCTTGACGCCGACGGTCAGGCTGATCGCGCCGGCGGGCGCGTAGCGAAGGGCGTTGCGGACGAGGTTGCCGAGCGCGCGTTCGAGCAGGGCCGGGTCGGCAGGCGCCGAGACTTCCTCGGCGAGGTGCGCGGTGACGCGGAGGGCGGGGTCTTCGCGGGCGAGCACGCGTTGCACGAGCGGCGCGAGCGGCACGGGAGCAAGCGCAGGCAGAGGGGCTTGCAGACCGGCTTTGGTGAAGGTGAGGAGTTCGTTGACGAGCGCGGCCATGTGCTGGACCTCTTCGCGCACATCGGCGATCGGCGGCTGCAGGGACGGGTCGGCGCGCGACTCCAGGATTTCGGTGGCGACTTGCAGGCGGCCAAGCGGTGAACCGAGTTCGTGGGCCACGTCGCCGAGAAAACGTTTCTGTCCATTGACGAGCGTGTCGAGCCGTTCGGCCATGCGGTTGACGGAGTAGCCGAGTTGACCGATTTCGTCGCGGCGGTCGAGTTCGACGCGGGTGGCGAATTCGCCCTCGGCGATGCGCTCGGTGGCGCGATTGAGGCGCGCCAGCGAGCGGGTGATGCCGCCGACGAGCGGGAGCCAAAAGAGCAGGGAAAGCAAAAGTGCGCCGGCGCCGATCGCGAGTCCGGGGCCGAGACGAAGAAGCCGGGCAAGCGTCCACAGCGAATCGGTGCGAATGATGACGGTGCCGGGCGTCGGTGGGCCGAAGCCCATTTTGATCGGCACCCGCAGGCCGATCCAAGTGGCGGCGGGAGTTGTGGTGCGCACGAGAAATTTCCCGCCCGGCGGCGGGTGGCGGTGGGACGACGGCGGGCCGTCGGCGGTGGAGAAATTTTCGGACCATCCGCTGTCGGTCGAGCGCGGGCCGCGTGGCGGTTGGCCGTGGGCTGGCGGGTTTTCGGGGGCGGGACTGCCGCGGCGCAGGCTGCGATCAAGTTCTTCGCTGACCGCTTTTGGCAGGTCGACGCCGTCGCCGGCGACGAGCCGGCCTTCGTTGGTGAACAGAAAAAAATCCGCGCCGTATTTGAGGCTGCGCGAAGCGATGATGGCCGGTCGTTCGCTTTCGGGTTCCGCCTGCAGGTCGCTCGCGACCGAATCACCGATGCTCTGCAATTGATCGCCGAGCACGCCATGGGTCAGCGACGTCCAGCCCAGGCCGAACTGGCTCACGTAGAAGCCGCCGCCCGCCGCTGCCAGCAACAGCAAATTGACGAGTAGCCAGAGCGAGACTTTGAGCGAAAGGGGAAACGAGAGTTTCATCGCAGGACGGAGTGGTAGCCTAATCGGGCGGAAAAATCCGCAACGTTTACGCGGGCTTAACAAAAATCCTTCCGCCGCTCACATCGGCTTAACCGGGCGATGGTTTATTGGTCTCGCCTCTTCACCTCCATGTCGCCCACAAAAAAAATTCCGCAAATCATCGGAGTCGCCGCGTCGCTGGCGATTTCCTGCATCTCGACCTTCGCCGCCGATCCCCAGCTCGAATCCTGGCAAACGGCCAACACCCGCCGCTACGCGCGCATCTATCAAACGGACGCGGCCCGGCTGGCCGGGACCGCCGTCACGACGTGGACGCGCGGCACGACTTCGCAGACCACGCCCAGTTACGCGGGCGTCATCCAGGTCTCGTCCTCGGCGAGCTGGGTTTATCTGCGTACGACGGGCCTCGGCACCCACGTCATGGGACCTTGGTATCTCAACACCGCGAAGACGCAGAATTTCCCCAGTTTTCCGGCGAACTCAGGCACCCTCGTCCGCTTCCCGCGCACGCCCACGATTCCTGCGGCTAAGACGCTCACCCCCGCCGGTCCCATCGGCTATTTTGTCGACGGAGTCGCCGCCTATGACAACCGCGACACCTTCTCTTACACCAACGCCTCCGGCGCCGACGGTTCGCCCATGGGTGGCGGTCGCGGCGACGGCGTGTGGAACCGTGAGGCCTACGCCAACGAAGGCGTGACGTTCGACCCGGCCTTCGCGCATCAGGCGATGACCAGCCACCACTACCACGCCAACGCTCCGGCGGTGCGGTTCGCGCTCGGTGATCACGTCGAGTTCAACCCCGCGACCAAAATCTACACTGAGAGTACGGCGCCGGTGACGAAACACTCGCCCATCGTCGCGTGGCTGGCCGACGGTCTGCCGGTCTACGGACCGTTCGGCTACGCGTCACCGATGAACGCCGCGAGCGGCGTGCGCCGGATGACCCCGGGTTTCGTGAAACGCGACGGCACCAACGGCACCACGAATCTCGCCTCCGCGGGCCGCACGACTTTGCCGGCTTGGGCCGCCCGCGTGCAAAACCGCAGCGCAACGTTGCCGACCAACGTCACTGGCCCGGCGGTCGGCCCGGCATTTTCGCTCGGTAATTATCTCGAAGATTACGACTACCTCGGCGACCTGGGCAAAACCCAGGG
Organism: Opitutus sp. GAS368; assembly: GCA_945882935.1. Lineage (GTDB taxonomy): Bacteria > Verrucomicrobiota > Verrucomicrobiia > Opitutales > Opitutaceae > Tous-C4FEB. The sequence continues at coordinate 5,911 of CAMCWW010000018.1, read as the reverse complement.
CGTGGATTTCGACCTCAATGAATACAACGTTCGTTTCTGCGTGACGCCCGAGTTTCCCAACGGCACCTGGGCCTACTTCCTCACGATCGAGGCTGACGGCACGCCGAAGTTTCCCAATCTCATCGGCCGGCAATTCTACGGCAATCCCACCGGTGGCAGCGTGAATGCGATCAACGAGACCGTGGTCGAGTATGTGCGCGCCAGCCAGGCCTCGCCGATCAGCGTGAATGCCAGCCAAGCCGGCGCGGCCGTGGCGATCACTTGGACTTCGGTCGAAGGGGCGACTTACCGCATCGAGACCTCGCCCGATGGCGCGACGTGGTCGGCGCTCGCCGGTGCCGCCGCAATCACGAGCGCAGGCGGCGACACGACGAGTTTCTCCACCGCGACCGTCGCGACCCACTACCGGGTGACGCTCACCGCGCTCGCGACCTACGATATCCGCGGGGCCGGCGGACTTTCCGGGGTGGGCAACGATGCCACGGCGAGCGCGGCGGTCGGCAGCTCGGGCACCGCGCGCCTGGTTTCGGTCGCCACGCGGGCGCGCATCGGCGGTGCGGCCGGCACGCCGATCGCGGGTTTCCTCCTCACGGGCGCAGGCACAAAGCCGCTGCTCACCCGCGCCGTCGGCCCGGGCCTCACCCCGTTTAGCGTCGCGGGCGTGCTGGCCGATCCGAGGCTGAGCCTCGTGCGCGACGGCGTCACGCTGGGCAGCAACGATAACTGGCTGGCCGCCGACACCACCACGATGGCTGCGTCGGGCGCGTTCGCCCTCGCGGCGGCCAGCCGGGATGCGGCCCTTGTCACCACGCTCGGCGCAGGGCTCTACAGCACGCCGATCACGGCGACCGACGGCGGTAGCGGCGTCGTGTTGTTGGAAACCTACGACACGGCGACGGACCGCGCGCCCACGCTCGCCGCCGCCTCGACGCGCGCGTTTGCGGGCACGGGCGATGATGTGCTCATTCCGGCGTTCATTATCAGCGGCACCGGCGCCTTGCGCGTGCTCATTCGGGGAGTCGGACCGGCTTTGACGGCGTTCAACATCGATGACGCACTCGGTGATCCGACGATCACCCTCTACCGCGGTCAGACCGCGCTCGCGACCAATGACAACTGGTCCACCGGGGTAAACGCGACCGAGCTCGCCGCGGCGGCGGCGACGGTCGGCACCTTTGCGCTGACGACGGGCAGCCGGGACGCGGCGTTGATCGCGACGTTGCCCCCCGGAGCTTACACGGCGGTGTTGGGCGGGGTCGGCGGCACGACGGGCACCGCGCTCGTAGAAATCTACGCCTTGCCGTAGAAATCCGAGCCAGAGCGCGTGGTCCCCGACGCGCTTTGGCCAGGCCTTGAGCGTGAACTCGCCTAGACTGTGGGCCCGACCGGCGGTCGGGCTTCTCTATGCTCCGACAACCGACCGGCGGTCGGTTCTACAACCAGACGGCCGTGCGACTATTCCGGCTCGACCATCATGTAGCCGGCGGAGCGCACGGTGCGGATGAAGCGGGGTTCCTTCGCGTCGTCGTGGAGTTTTTTTCGTAGCGAGGAGATGTGCACGTCGATCGAGCGGTCGAACACGTCGTAATTGCGGTCGCGCGCTTCATCCAGAAGCGCCTCGCGGGATTTGATGCGGCCCTTCGCCTTGGCGAGACTCGCGAGCAAATCGAATTCGACGGGTGTCAACACGAGCGCTTCGGCGCCGAGCACGGCGGAGCGGGCGTCGAGGTTCAGGCGGAGATCACCGACGACGATTTCTTTGGGCGGGGCCTCGGCCGGTAACGTGGCTGGACCGGTATTGAGCGCGCTACGGCGGAGCACGGCGCGGAGGCGGGCGAGCAATTCGCGAGTGGAGAATGTTTTTGGCAGGTAGTCATCGGCTCCGACTTCGAGGCCGACGATGCGGTCGGTCTCGTCGCCGCGCGCGGTGAGCATGAGCACGGGCACGGCGGATTTTTGGCGGATGCGTTTCAGCACCTCGAAGCCGTCGAGCCCGGGTAACATGACGTCGAGAATGATGACGTGCGGCGCGGCCGGGCCGGCGGCGGTGGCGCGTTCGACGCCCTCGGGCCCGGCGTGGACGGCGGAGACGACGAAGCCAAGCGGTTCAAGGTAGGTGGTGACGAGGCGGCAGAGTTTTTTGTCGTCGTCGATCATCAACACGCGCGTGAGGCCGAGGTCGGAGGTGGCAGCAATCATCGAGAAGAGTTTGGGTCGACCGGCGGGCGAGGCGCAACCGCCGAGAGCTTTACGCGGGCTTAACAATTTTCTCCGGTTCGTCTCACATGCGCTTAATACCGGGGCTTCATCTTCGATCGATGCGCTTCGTATTCCTGCTTTTTTTCGTGTGCTCTTCGCTGAGCGCGGCGGACCTGCGGGTGGAGGTGGAGTTGCGGTGGCGGGGCGCGCCAGTCGCGGTGCCTTCGGCGGAGCTGGCCGGAGCGAAGGGACGGACGATGCGGTTGACCCGCTTTGCGGCGATCATGTCGGGGGTGCGGCTCGCGCGGGCGGAGGGCGGCGCAGTGCGACTTGACGGGCAATACGGTTTCTTTGATGCGGAGTCGGGTCGCCTCGCGGTTACGCTCCGCAACGTCCCGGCGGGCGATTACGTGGGGCTGGAGTTTCAGCTCGGCTTGCCGGCGTCGGTAAATCACGGCGATCCCGCGCAGTGGGCGGCGGGTCATCCGCTCAACCCGATCGTCACTGGACTGCATTGGGGTTGGGCAGGCGGCTATGTGTTCGCCGCGATTGAGGGACGTTGGCGAGCGGCGGGGATGCAGGAGGAGCGCGGATTTTCGTATCACCTCGCGACGGATGCCCGCGTGATGCGGGTGGGCTTCGTTGCATTTATGAAAGTCGCGGGACCGACGACGGTTTCGCTCGCGCTCGATCTGGGCAAGGCGTTGGGCGGCCAGGTGCTCGCGGCCGACGATGGCAGCGAGACGACGCACTCGGGAGCGGACGACGCGTTGGCGACGACGCTGACGAAAGCGATGGAGCGGGCGTGGTTTTTTCTGGAAGCCGGGCCGACGGTGAGTGTGGGCGTGGAATCGGAGCGGCGCGTTAAGGATAACGCGCCCCACTTTGGAGCGGGGACGCCGTTCGCGTTTGTCGTGCCGGCGGGGTTTCCGCAGCCGGAGCTACCGGCGGACAATCCGCTCACCGAAGAGGGCGTGGAACTGGGACGCCGACTTTTTGGCGATCGTCGGCTATCGGCGCGTAACACGCAAAGCTGCGCCTCCTGTCATAGCGAGGGATCAGCGTTTTCCGATGGGCGCGCGTTGAGTATCGGGGCCGACGGGAAGCCGGGCACGCGGAATTCCATGCCGCTTTTCAACCTCGCGTGGAGTCCGAGTTACGCGTGGGACGGCTCTAAACCGCGGCTGCGGGACCAAGCGTTCGCGGCGATCACGAACGAAATCGAAATGCACGCTGATCCGGCGAAGATTGTCGCGGTGCTGGGCGGAGATCGGCGGGTGCGCGCGGATTTCGCGGCGGCGTTTGGCACGCCGGAAGTCACCGCGCAGCGCATCGGTCTCGCGCTTGAGCAGTTCATACTGACGCTCGTCGCGGCGGACTCGAAGTTTGACCGCTCGCGGCGCGGCGCGGCGCAACTCACCGAGGAAGAGCAACAGGGTTTCGCGCTCTTCGCGACCGAGTATGATCCGGTGCGCGGGAAGCGGGGCGCGGATTGTTTTCACTGCCACGGAGGAACGCTGTTTACGGATTTCGGTTTTCGCAGCAACGGCCTCGATCTCGCGAGCGTCGATGCCGGTCGCGCCGTCGTGACAGGAAAGCCGACGGATGCGGGTAAGTTCAAAACCCCGTCGCTACGCAACGTCGCGGTGACGGCACCCTACATGCACGACGGCCGAATCGGGACGCTCGAAGAAGTTGTGGCCCACTACGATCACGGCGTGCGGCGCGCGGCGCACCTAGATCCCAATCTCGCGAAACATCCCGACGCGGGTCTGCAGCTCACGAGCGACGAACAGAAGGCATTACTCGCGTTTCTGCGCACGTTAACTGATTCAAATTTAGCCGCTTCACCATGAAAAATCCCCGATCGCTTACCGCCTGTTTACTCGCGTCGTGTACGCTGCTCGGCGCCGCCACCGAGACCGAACCGCAGGTCTCCATCACCGTCGAAGGCGAGCACCGCTTCATCCGCGCCAACGGCCTGCCAGATCACCCGACCGGTCAGTTTCCGGGCAAAGGAAATCCCAACCGCATCGGCGCGCAGAATTATAGTTTTCGCGTGCCGGCGAACCCGGTCGCGGCAGCGAAGCCTACGCCGCTGGGCATGCAGCCGATGGGCGTGGCGGTGAACGGCGTGGTCTTCGACCCCGGGGCCAACGAGTGGTGGAACGACGACCGCTCGACGGGCTGGCAATACGAGGCGCTTGGCGGCGGTCCGAGTCTTGGGCTCGACGCGAACCACGCCCACGTGCAGCCGACCGGATCGTATCATTACCACGGTATCCCCGCGGCGTTGCTCAACCGGTTGTCGGGAGGGAAGCCGGCGGTCGTGTTGCTCGGTTGGGCGGCGGACGGGTTTCCGATTTACGGGCCTTGGGGCTTCGCCAAAGCCGATGATCCTAAGAGCGCGGTGAGGGTGTTGGCCTCCGGTTATCGCATCAAAACCGCAGAGCGTGCCGGCGGGCCGGGCGGCAAACCGGACGGAAAATTTGTGCAAGACTACGAGTATGTTGCCGGCGCCGGCGACCTCGACGAGTGCAACGGACGCTTCGCCGTCACGCCGGAGTTTCCGCAGGGAATTTACCACTATGTGCTCACGGCGGATTATCCGTTTATCCCGCGGCTGCTGAAGGGCACGGCAGATGCAAGCTTCGCGCGCAAAGGTCCGCCGCCCGGCGGCGGACAAGGGCCGGGTCGGGAGAAAGGAAAAAAGAAACGCCCGCCGCCGGCGCCGTGAACTGGGTTGCGGGAGGGCGCGCAGTTGGGGATTGAAGCGGTGAAAGCGGTGCCTAGACCCGAGACACCCTATGAAAAACCTCCTCTGCTTCCTTGCGGTGTTTCCCTTCGCGGTCTTTGCCGCTGCGCCCAGTCCGCTGCCAACCGTGGGAACGATCGAGCGGCTCGATCCGGCGTTCGACGCGTTGATCGCGGCCGATGCGAAGCTCGAAAAATTAGCCGAAGGTTTTAAGTGGTCCGAGGGACCGGTTTGGTATGAGGGGGCGGTGGTGTTTTCGGATGTGCCGCAGAATATCGCGTATCGCTGGAAGGAAGGCATGACCGCCGCCGAGGTGTTTTTGAAGCCGAGCGGGCTGCTCAATCCAACGCCGGGATTTCGCGAGCAGGGCAGCAACGGCCTCGCGCTCGACCTGAAGGGCAAATTGCTGCTCTGCATGCACGGAGAGCGGCAGGTGGCGCGCTACGAAAACGGAAAATTTACGCCGCTCGCGACGCGCTTTGACGGCAAGCGCTTTAACAGCCCCAACGACCTCGCTCTGCGGCGCAACGGCGATATTTATTTTACGGATCCCTCTTACGGTTTGGAGAAAGGGAATGATTCGCCGCTGAAAGAGCTGCCGTTCAACGGCGTGTATCGTCTCACCCCGGACGGCAAAGTCACGTTGCTGACGAAGAGTATTAATTTTCCCAACGGCATCGCGTTCTCGCCCGATGAAAAAGTGCTTTATATCGCGGTGAGCGACGGCAAAGCGCCGCGGGTCATGGCCTACGATGTGACGGCGGACGGCGGGATCGCGGGCGAGCGGGTATTCTTCGACGCGCTCGCGCTCAAGACCGCCGGCGGCAAAGGCTCGTGCGACGGGCTCAAGATCGATCGCGCCGGCAATCTCTGGGCGACGGGTCCGGGCGGAGTGCTGGTGATTTCACCGACGGGCAAACATCTCGGCACGCTCGCGACGGGCGTACCCACGGCCAA
>CAMCWW010000017.1:0-42665 GCA_945882935.1 Opitutus sp. GAS368 | reverse complement strand
AACTTTGAATAGCCCATCCTCGCCAGCTGTTTAATAAATGCGCCGGTTGCGAATGCGCCCTACCCACCTCATCCCGGCCACTTACTCACCTAGGAAAAAGTTGCAGATCTTGTCTCTAACCGACGACCCACCGTCATCCAAAACGTAATGTCCGACGTCATTGAGTTCATGCACTTCAATACCTTGGTAGATCTGACGCCACCGGGCTAAAAATTTATCAGTGAAGCAAAAATCCTTCAGCCCCCACACAACTAACATGGGATGGGAACTGAGTTTAGGCAGACCGGCTTCAATCGCAGCTAAGGTTCTCCTACTTAAGTGATCGGCCTCAAGCGGGATATCTTTTACGAAAGCACTCACCGCCACCCGATCGCGCCACGATCTATACGGAAATAAAAATCCCCTGCTCTCGTTGGGGCTCAGTCGACGACGATGCATCGACATCCAAATCGCCGGATGCGCAAATCCGTTTAAGCCGCGCACGAGCCAATCTCCAAGCCAAGGCAATCGACAAAGGGAAATTCGAAACGGAATCTCATTTGAAACAAAGGCGGCCGTGTTCAAAATTGTTATTCGACCAATCAGGTCCGGTGCCCGAGTCGCTAATCCGAAACCGATAGCGCCGCCCCAATCGTGAACTATCAGATGCACCTTGGTTAGGCCTAGGCTGGAAACCAACGCCTCGATATCAGAAATCCGAGTCTCGAGCGAATAACGATAGTTTTCGGGCTTTTCCGAGAGCCCCATCCCAATGTGATCCGGTGCGATGCACCGCATCTTAGGCGAGAGCTGCTTAATCACGTCGCGGTAAAAAAATGACCACGTCGGGTTTCCGTGCAACATGAGCACGGCTACGTCGGTGCGCGGACCTTCATCCACATAACTCATCCGGGCCCCTGATTGCGTAACGAAACCCTTCGGGGCAAAAGGATAGAGGCGCGCGAGCCAATCGGGAATAATGGGTGCGCCGGTTACCATTCGAGGGCTAGCATCAAACTGTTTAGACCACTGCCGATGCCTAACAGGCTGACTCGGTCACCTCGCTTAACTCTGCCTTCCTGCGCGGCGATCGCAAGCGTCGCGGCCAGAGATACTGAGCCCATGTTCCCCAACGTCTCGAAAGTAGAAAAATCTTTCGCGAGATCGAGCCCGAGAGTTTCATACAGCTTACGTCGGTGCACCGAGCCCACTTGGTGACAGATAAAGCGGTCGGTATTCTCAGCGTTGAACCCGGTAATCCGGGAGAAATCAGACCACGTTGATTGGGCCAAGGTAACGCCGGCCACCAAAAGGTGCTCTGAGTCTGTTTGCATCACCAAGGCTTCAGCTCCATGGGTATCGCCTTGGCAGAGGGCGCAATGTTCGGTGGCAGCCCGCGCCACTGCTCCGATGAGGCGATGTCCCTCTGAGGCCAAGTCGGTGTGGCAAACGACCGCTCCGACGGCCCCTGAGCCGATCGTAAGATTGGCGAAAAACGGCTTGATCGCGTTTCGCGACAACGGTTGCTCGCAGAGGATGCGGAGGGTCTGGTCGACCAACGGTCGGCCATGCTCACCCGCAACGATCAACGCACATTTGATCTGCCCGCTCTCGATCATTGCGGCCGCCACGGTGATCGAATTCAGGAAGCCGAGACAGGCGTTGGAAAGGTCGAAAATCTGAGCCGATGCCGGTAGTCCGATTTCCCGATGCGCAAACGACGCGGTCGCGGGTTCGAGCATGTCGCGGGAGACAGCCGCATGGATGAAGAGCTCGACCTGTGCGGCTTTCAGCGTCGATTGCGCCAATACGGCTTTCCCGGCCGCTGCGCTGGCGTCGGAGGGCCTAGTCCCGACCGGCCACATTCGGCGTTCACGAATTCCGGTCATGAGTTCCAGGCGCCCGGCTGGAAGTTTCAGTCGCTCATAAAGCGGATGTAGCTCCGCCTCAATCGCAGCGGACGTCACCACTTCGTCGGGGAGCGCCACGGCCAAAGACTCGATACAGACGTTTTTGAATCTCATGGTGGGCTCACGATTCCATTCGCATCGCGAGTCGGATAATTTCCTTGTCGAAGAAATTGCTCCCCAAACCGGCGTCGACTACCAGCGACGCACCGTTGATCCCGCTGCTGCGATTGCTTAAGAGGAACAGGGCGGTGTCGGCAACTTCTTGGGTCGAAAGATTTCGCCTTCGAAAGGTGAGCTTCTCCGCGTAGAGATAACTCTCCAAGTAGCCGGGGATACCGGCCGAAGCGCTCGTTTTTAGGGGGCCGGCTCCGATTACATTGAAACGCACTTCCGTCTCGGCGCTGAACGACTTCGCCAGAAACCGCGCACACGAATCAAGGGCGGCTTTGATCGGGCCCATGTAGCCGTAGTTGTCGGGCGTCACGAGGAGTGATGAAATGCCGATCGTCACGACTGAGGCGTTGTTGGCGAGAAGCGGCTTAAAAGCCCGGGCAATCTCCACCAGTGAAAACGCGGAAATCGCCGTCGCCTGAAGAAAATCCGTGCGCGTCGTTTCATGGAACGCCTTGAACCCTTCGCTGTAATTCGCGAACGCGATCGAGTGCACGATACCTTGGATCGGCGCGTGTCCTGCGGCCGAAACGACGCGGGCCAAATCGGCGGTCGCACCCTCCTTTTCCACATCACAAATGAAGACATCCTTACCGGCGAGTTGCGTCAGCAGTGACTGCCGACGACTTTCCGACCGGACACTGTAAATTACCTTCGCGCCCTGTTCTTCAAGCGACTTTGCGATGAACCAGGCGACGCTCTTGCGGTTCGCGACGCCGAAAATCAGAAACGTCTTACCCGATACTTGCAGGAAATCGCTCATACGGCGGGAGCGCCCGCCGGCGTCGTCCAGGCCACCGTGAAGTCGACGTTCAGCACGCGCTTCGTCCCGCTTGTAACGTTGCCTTTCATCATCGTAAAACCGCCAAGCGACTCTTTCTTCTTAACCGTAATCGTGACGGTTTCACCCGGGTAAACCGGGTTGCGAAAACGAACATCGCTGATTTTGGCCATGAGCGGGACTCCGACAGATGTCCCCTGCCCCGCCGATTGGCGCGCCAAGAACAAAGCCCCGGTTTGGAAAACAGCCTCGCACAACAACACCCCCGGAGTGATCGGAGCTCCCGGATAATGCCCCTTGTAGAAATCCTCGTCGGCGCGAAACGTGCGGGTCGCAACCATGCCGTCGGGTGACTCGGAGACGATGGCGTCGACGAAGAGAAACGGTGGGCGATGCGGAATGAGTTCGGTGATTTGACTCATAGCTTCAGGCCATTGCGGGCGAGGCAGGCTGGTTTTGTTTCATGGCAAACAGATACTTGTCCACTTTGTTGGCCGTGATCACGCCATAGTTTATCGTCCCGAGCCAGCCCGACATGATGATGCCGACGCTGCCGGCATGGAAAAGTCCGGGAAGCTTTTCGGAGAGATTCATCGAAACGGGCAGGCCCTCAAACTTCGTGCCGAACGACGTGCCGTTAAGGTGAGTCGTGTAGCGTTCAATCGTTCGTGGAGTGGCCGCCTCCTGCCAATCGATTTTGCCCCGCACATCGGGAATGAATTTTTCGAGCGCCACCAAAGACTCCTCGATCATGCGCAATTTGTGCGCTTCGTAATCCGCTTCGGACAGAGTGTTCCAATCCGGATAACGCCCGTTGAGTGACGCGACCACCGTATAGCGGTCGGAACCCGGCCGAATCTCCGGATAATAGAGCGAAAAAGTGCGGCTGGTCGTATGGAAATCGGTGAGCTCCTCATTACTGTAGGTGGGCGCCGATGACGTGAAGACGAGGTCGCCGATATGCGGGATGCTCTCACCCTTGCGGATGCCGAAATATACTTGGCATGAACTCGTATTGATGCGGACGGCCTCGGCCTGCGCGGCGAAATCCGCTGGGAAATTTTCGGCGCCGGCCAGACGAAAAATTGTGTTTTTGATGTTCGCGTTTGAGAGCACGGCCTTGGCCCGAATCACCCGCCCGTTTCCGGCGACGATTCCGCAGGCGATCTTCTGACCGGCCCGCTCTTCGACCAGAATCTTCTCCACCAAGACCTTTTTTCTAAGTTCAACGCCGTTTCTTTTAAGTTCAGCTACCATCTTCTCGATCATGTCATCCGATCCGCCGCGGTAAGTGTAGACGCCAGCTCCCATGAAATTGGAGAACACAATCCCGAAGGTAATGGCCGGGTCGTCGAAATTCGATCCATTGGCGTAGGAGATTGGCTCCATCAAGAGACGATGCACATCCGCCCGACCGGGGAAGAATCGCTCAAACATCTCTCCGGTGGTCTCTGGGTTGTTATCGTAGTAGTTCATGGCCCGAAGGTAATCGTAGAACGCCTCGACTTCGGCCCTCGGGAGCTTGAACTGATCGACCAAAACGCGGGTATAATCCTCTCGGGTAAATGTGGTCCAAACGTCCATTTGTGGATTCACAAAACGAATGTCTTTCAGCAGCACGATGGCGTCGGAAATCTCTTTGGTCCAATAGCGCCGACAGGACTTTATCATGCCGCTGGGAAACCCATGCAGGGAAATGTCGAAAATGTGCCCGCCCTTTCGTGTGAACCAAGTAGCGAGCCCGCCGAATTGATAGTGGTGCTCTACGAGCAGGACCCGGTGACCGGCCTTCGCCAGCACGTTGGCTCCGGTCAGGCCGCCTAGGCCGCTGCCAATCACAATCACGTCATACTCGTCTGCGACACCTTTGAGCCAGTCGTAAGCCATGGGAGGTGGGAACTGAGAGGCCGGGCGGGCAAAGCGCAACTCCGAGTTTACGGTTCTGTAACGATTCAGGGGGCGACAGAAACTTACGCCGGCGAGGTGGAGAGGCTCAACCTCTTGGTTCTCCTATCCGTCCCAAAGCGATTCCGAGAATATCCCGAGCAGGCCGACGTGGGCTGGTTTGCTTATTACTCCGCAGCTCTTTCTCGCCTGAGCGCTCCCGCCCTCAAGGCAACGTTCAGCCTTTTTGCAAAATGTGATAATTGGCCATCGAAATGCCGCTGAGCATCGCGCCGATAATTCCGAGGAATCCCTGATCGGTGCCGCAAAGATAAACATTTTCCAACTCAGTCCTTCCCTGCCGGTGCTTCACGGGAGCCCCGTAAATCGCCCCGCCAATGTGTCCGGTAAACTTGGTAATCGTGCGCGGCGTGAACATATCGGTTGTGAGTGTGGCTTCGGCCAGAGCGTCGTCAGTTAGGGTCGGCACGAAGCGCCGTGCGCTGCGTTGAACGGCCGCAAACCACGCGCGTTTCGCCGCTTGGTAGTTGGCTTCGGGCAGCCGCGCCCAGCGGTCGTAGCGCGCGAGACAGGTGACCCGAAAGATGCCTTCGGACAAATTCAGATCTGTGCCATAATCGAAATTGTTTGGGATGCAGATCACGCCGCTCCGAACATCGACCGGTTCGTCAGGGCACACGTAGTCGAATCGCGGGGAATCGTTGAAGAAGACGATGGTGTCTCTGCCCCAGCCCAGCTCCGCCGGTTGCCGATTGAGGATCGTGATCGTTTCAACAAACGATAATCGACCCGGAGTCAGTGAAGGTTTGCCGGTAGCTGAGCTTATCAGGCGTTCAGTCTCCGGCGCGCCGATCGACGAGATGACGTGCGTCGCCGTAATCTCTTCACCCGAGTCCAAGACCAAAGCGCTGGCCCGGCCGGCATGAGCGACGATCTTAGTTACACCGCACTTCATTCTGCGTTCCCCGCCCGCCTGACGGTATTTGTCCAGCAGCACGCGCAGGATCACTCTTACCCCGTCCAACGGGCGGGCAAACCCCTCTAAGAAAAGGGCCTTAAACATGATCACGAACTGGCCGAACTCCATGTCGTGCTCTTGCGCGCTGCCGTAATACATCACCGGGCAAAACAGCATGTCCTCCAGCAGTGCATCTGTGATATACTCCCGCACCACGGCTCTCGCTGAGACCGGGGCTGCGTCGAGCGAAACATCATCAAAGGCGCGAACCTTGGTTACCAACCGACGAAAGCCGTCGATTTGCACCGGAAACTGCGCCGCAATCTCGCTTTCGAAGACGGAAAAGTCGTTAGTAAAACGTAGGGAGGTTTCTCCCCCGGGACCGAAGGCAACCCGGGACTGCTTCTGTTCGCAGAGCGCAAACTCGGCGCGATCGATGCGCAATTGGCGCAGCAGCTTGGTCAGCGGCGTGCCCTTGACGCCCGGCCGCACAAAGTTCGTCAGCGCATGCAGCCCCACGTCGAATTTGCGTCCACCTAAGCTGTAGAAACTATTGAGCCCGCCGACGGCGTTGTGACGCTCGAAAATGCATACTTTTTTTCCGAAGTGCGCCAAACGGATGCCGGCAGCGAGGCCTGACATGCCCGCGCCGATGATCACAACATCGTAGTGATTGCTGGTGTTCATCCGAGGTAACAGGCAAAGCAAAGGGCCGGGAAATGAATCCCGGCCCGGATTTGAAAACGGGGGTGCGCTTTAGCCTTTGGCGGCGAGGGCGAGGAACTTCGGGGTCAAATACTCAGCGCAACTGTCCAGCGATGCCAGTTGCTGGTAATCGGCTTCCGGCACCTCGATGCTGTGGCGCTTCCGAAGCTCCATCACGATATCAAGGAAATCCATGCTATCGAGCTGCAGCTGGTCGCGGAGACGCACTTCCGGCTTCACGTTCGAGAGATCCTCGTCCGGTGCGATATCGGCGATGATATCGAGCACGATTTTCTTGCATTCTTCTTTGGTCATGGTGGCGGTGAAAAGCGGGATTACGGGTGAAAACGTTTAACAATCAACGCGGAATTTATCCCGAGCATCCCGAAAGAATTGTTAAGAATGGTATCCACTTTCGCAACCCGGCGGGGCTGATTCAGGACCAGTCCTGGGATCGCGCAGAGGGGATCGAGGTCATCGACATTGATGCTGGGATGGACCGTAAAGTCGTCGAATGAAGGAAGATTTCCGGCTAATTCCAGAGCGCCGGCAGCTCCCATGCAGTGACCGATATAGCTTTTGGTGTTGTTGATGTAAGTATCGGGACAGCCTTCACCGAAAACCGCGCGGATGGCTTCGCACTCTTGAATGTCACCCAAAAGCGTCGCGGTAGCGTGGGTATTGACGATATGGATGTCGCTCGCGCTGAGCCCCGCTCGGGTAATCGAGGCGCGGACACACTCGGCTTGGCGCACAGGATTGGGCAGCACGTAGTCCGAAGCGTCGGAGTTTACGTGATAACCGGCGATCTCGCCGTAAATTTTCGCGCCGCGCGCCACGGCGTCATCTAGCCGCTCCAACGTGTAGAGGCAGCCCCCTTCGGAGATCACGATGCCGTTACGCGCTTTATCGAACGGTCGTGAGGCCTTGTGCGGATCGTCGTGGGTGGCCAAGGCATTCTGAGATTTGAATCCGGCGAAGATCCCAAACGTATGGATGCTTTCGCTCACGCCGCCGCATAGCGCAAAATCGACTTCGCCCAAGCGCAACATCTGCGTCGCATGGATCAGTCCCATGTTGCCGGCCGCACAGGCTGCGCCTATCGTATAGGCGGGCCCGGTGATGCCAAGATTGAGCGACGTCTCTCCGGCCGGGTTGTTGGCGACCGTTCTCGGATTGTGGTAATGCGACCAAAACTTCGTGTCGTAGTTAAACTTCGAGATATTGTAGACTTCGTTCTCGGTCTCGACGTTCCCGTGCTCGGTGCAGCCGATGTAAATACCGACCCGATCTTTCGCCATGCCTTCAAAATTTACGCCGCTGTCTTGCAGGGCTTCTCTGGCGCAATAAATTGAAATCGAACCGGCTCGGGTGCCGACGCGAATTTCTTTTTTCTTTTGATACTTGAGCGCATCGTAGTGGCACACGCCGGCAAGCTGGGAGCCCATATACCGGACTTCCATGCGCTCGATTCCGGCGACGCCGTTGAGCAAATTCTTTCGGAATTCGGGCAGTGAGTTGCCGTTGGGGGCGGTGAGACCTACTCCGGTGATGACGATGCGCGCGTGCTTCATTACGTGAGAAACGGAAATCGCTAGCCATCCTGCTAGTGAAAGCAATAAAACCTCTCATTTCTATGAACGTTCTCGTCGTCGGAGGAGCCGGGTACATCGGCAGTCACTGTGTTCGCCAACTCCTTGCCGCCGGCCACCGCCCGGTGGTGCTTGATAACTTGGTGTTTGGGCACAGGGGGGCAATCGCAGCGGGCGTTCCGCTTTACACGGCGGATTTGGGCGATGAAGCGGCCGTGGGTGAGATTCTGAACCGAGAGAAGATCGAGGCCGTGATGCATTTCGCCGCCTTCGCTTATGTGGGCGAGTCGGTTAACGATCCGCTCAAATACTATTTCAACAACGTGGTCGCGACGCTTGGCCTGCTCCGAGTGATGTTAAAACACGGAGTGAAGAAATTCGTTTTCTCATCAACCTGTGCGACGTACGGCGTGCCGACCGCGATGCCCATTGTTGAAACAATGCCGCAGGCCCCGATCAACCCTTACGGCCAGACCAAGCTCGATATAGAAAACGCCCTCAAGGCCTTGGCCCACGCGCACGGCTTGAGCTTTGCCGCGTTCCGATACTTCAACGCCGCGGGCGCCGCTGAGGATGGGTCCATCGGGGAAGATCACGTGCCGGAATCGCATTTGATCCCGCTGGCGATTGAGTCCGCGGTTGGCCGTCGGCCCGCCCTGCAGGTTTTTGGCACCGACTACCCGACGCCCGACGGCACCTGTTTGAGAGATTACGTCCACGTCGACGATCTGAGCCGAGCGCATATCGCCGTCTTCGCCAAACTCGGACAACCGGGCACGGCGCTCTTTTACAATCTTGGCACCGGCAGACCCACCTCGGTGCTCGAAGTCATTCGGGCGGTGGAAAAAGTCACCGGTCTCAAAGTGCCCTACATGCTCGCCTCCCGGCGCGCCGGCGACCCGCCGGCACTTTACGCCGACTCAGCCAAGGCGGTCAAAGAGTTGGGTTGGGCGATAAAGTTCAACCACATTGATGCCATCGTTGGGACTGCCTGGAAATGGCATCGAGCCCACCCGTCTGGGTTCGCTGACCGTTAGTCGAGCGGTCCGACGCGGCCCGAGATTCAAGATTAAAGTCGCGGAGGTTTCGGCAACACTGGCGCAGCCCACGCATTGGCCCCAACGACCCCTACCCGGCGTTGATAGACGCGGTCATTGCATGTTGCGTAGAGCGTGTCGAAGGCGGCGCCGCCGAATACGAGATTGGTGATGCGCCCATTCGGCGTAGGAATGATCGCATTGACGCGGCCCGCTTGGTCGCAGACCTGAATCCCGAGCCGGGTTGCGACGTAGAGCCGACCCTCACGGTCCACCTTCAAACCGTCGGCAAAGCTCTGGTCCTCCGCGTCGGATTCATGCAGATGAAAATAGCGCTGCTTGTGCGCGAGCGTGCCATCGGGCTGCACCTGATAACTGTAAATCCAGTGCGACCGATAGTCCGCCACATAGAGCAGAGTTTGATCCGGCGAAAGCGCGATGCCATTGGCAAACCTCACCCCGGTGTCGACGACCTGCTTCGCTCCATCCGGCCGAATCAGCCAAATCTGGCTCACTTCGTTCTTCACCGCGAGAGGCTCAGTCACGTAAACGTTGCCGGCGTGCCCCACGACGAGGTCGTTGCCGGCGATGTCACTGGCGATCGTGGTCGCCGGGCCGTCGGCCGCGTAAGCCAAAATTTGCTTCGTGCCGGTGGCCACGGCGTAGAGCCGACCGTCAGGTCCGAAGGCCTGACCATTGGCGCGCTTGCTATCAGCCATGAAGACCGCGGGCCTTCCATCGGAGCCGATCTTGTAGGTTTTACTGTTGGGGATATCAGTGAAGAAGACCTCACCTTTCGCGTTCACCGCCGCACCCTCGCTCAGGCGGTAGCCCTCGCCCACAAGTTTCCAGTCTTCGCCCGGGATCAAGACCGAGGTTAGCACCCCGTTCTTCGTCGGTGCCGCCATCGCCACGGGTTTCGGCCAGTCCCGCCACAGCCAGCGGATCGCTTCGGGAAAGAGCATTGCCCCGTGCCGACCGTTGTGCGCGCCTTCGCCCCACACGTGTTTCACGTCGTAGCCGGCAAAAGTCAGGGCGCGTTCCATCGTCTGGTTGGCCATCCACCAGTCACCGCCGTAGATGTTGTTGTCATTGGAGCCGTCCTGCAAAAACACGCGCAGCGCTTTGGGCTCCGTCTTGCGGATCAGCGTCGGATAGCGGTCGCCCCCGCGCAGTCCGACGTAAGTGCCGATGGCGCTAAACACCCGGCTGAACTCGCCGGGCCGCTCCCACGCGACCGTAAACGCCGCGATCGCCCCGCTGCTTGATCCGCCGATGGCGCGATCATTGCCAGAGCGCGACAGCTTAATCGCGCGTCCGCCAGCCGCCGTCTTGGTCTCAACGGCGGGCAACAGTTCTTCCAGCAAGAATCGAGCGTAAGCGTCGCCGAGACCGTCGTATTCAAAGCTCCGGTTAAACCGGTCGAGCGCCGTCTTCGCATCGGGACTCTTCAGAATTCCGGGCCGGACAAACACCCCGATTATTACCGGCAGCTCGCCGCGTGCGATGAGGTTGTCGAATACCGTGGGCGCGCTCCACTGCACCCCGTCTTGATTCACGTAAACGCAGGCGGGCTTCGTGCCATCATATTGCTTGGGCACGTAAATCATCACCTCACGGGTGGTGCCCGGAAACAGCTTCGAATCACTGAATTCAAACTTGATCAGTTCGCCCTGCGGCACGCCGGGCTGAACCTTGGAGTCGGGTCCGAGCGGGAATTCTTCGGCCGAGCGGGAAACGAGCGGAACAAGGAGCAAACCGAGCAGGGCAAAGCCGACCCGGAGCGAGGCGGTGGGATTCATGGGTAAAAGCAAACCGCCCGCCTGGAGCGGGCCGACAAAAAAGGAGGAGCGGACCTACTTTTTCACTTCAGCCTTGGCGCCCGGCGCCGCTTTCTGCTTGGGCGGCGGCGGCTCGACATAAACCGGCAGCACGCGGGCTTGAGGCGTCACTTGAGTGAGATTTGGGGTGATTTCGGCATCGACCCGGCGAAGGGCCCAGTCGAGACCGCCCATGAGTACGGCTTGAAACTCGGGGCTCGTCCAAACGTCTTCGCGATGGCCCATGTTCGTGTAAAACACGCGCCCCTTGCCCTGCATCCGCGCCCACGTCGAAGGGTACGGCGGCCGCTTATAGGACGGACCATCCATGGTGGAAGTGTCTTGCGCGAGAATCACATGCAGATCGGATGCGAAGTTTTTGAGCGAATACCACTCTTCTAGGGGGCCGAAACTCGCCGGCAGCGCAGCGATTCCCGGAAACTTCGGACTCCCGATGATCTGCCGCGCCTTTTGCTGGGCATCATGTTTAATAAACGAAGCCCCGATCATCCGGGTGTAGTCATCGAGCTTGTCGCCGTCGTCCTGGTTGCGGGCTGGACCGTGTCCTTTGTTACCCGGCGGGTGAAACGTATCGCTGGCGCTATGCGTGCCGACAAAACCTTTGCCGTCGCGGATCGCCTGAAGGAACGCCGCCTTGCCGGCAGCAGTCATGGGCGGATTGCCGTCGCCCTGTTTCTCGTCGTTCTTCGCGAGCGTGAGATCGCCGCTGGTGTAGAACAAGAATGCGTCGAAATGCGCCAGATACTCCGTCGTGAAGAGACTGCCGTCCTTTGACTCGGTGAATTCGATGCGATGTTTGGCGCCGAGCTCCTTGAGCACCTGCATGGCAAACGAGGGGTTTCCGGCGATGCGTTTGACCGGTGAGTGCTCAAATCCGGACGATTTGGTGAAGAAGAGTACCTTCTTCGCGGTCGGAGCCGCAGCTCCGGCAAACGAAGCGCAAGTAAGCGATAAGAGGAGCCCGAAGGCGCCTCGCATGAGTGTGGGGCGATTTAGCATAAAGGTGGGTTGTGTGCGGTAAGACGAGCGGCCGCGGGTTACGTTTTACGCTTGATGGGCGCAGACTTCTTTTTCGGCAATTCCTCCGGCTTTGATTTAATCAAGCCGAGCTGGGCGTTCGCCTTGGCTTGGTCGCCGGCCGACGCCTTGAGCGCTCGTTCCAGCATCGCTGCGGTCAGCGGAGGCATGAGCGGTCCGCCCCTTTGCACCAGTTCGTCGTAAACAAAATCCAACGCTTGGACCAAGGTCAGGGTCGGCCGAGCGCTCTCCTGGGAAGCGGCGCCGGCCGGAACCGGAGCCGTCGCGGGGAGTTCTCCAGCCAGGGCATCGCCCTCCCCGGCTGTTTCGAGAATTTCGCTCGGCAAGTTTTTGACCAAAATCGTCTCGCCTTGGGCAATCACCGCACTGCGGTAAATGACGTTTTCGAGTTCGCGTACATTTCCCGGCCAACGGTGGCGCACCAAAATCGCCATCGCCTCGGGCGAGACTTTGCTCGCGCGCGCCTTCCGCTGCTTAAACAAATTTTGCAGGCAGAAATCGACGATCTGCGGCACGTCGTCGCCCCGCTCGCGCAGCGCGGGCATCCGGATGCGGACTACGTTCAGGCGGTAGTAAAGATCCTCGCGGAACGTTTTCGCCCTCACCATTTCCTCGAGGTCCTTGTTCGTCGCAGCGAGGATGCGCACGTCGACCTTGATCGTCTCAGTGCCGCCGACGCGCTGGATGTCGCCTTGCTGGAGCACGCGCAGGATCTTCGTCTGAGTCGCGAGCGCCATATCGCCGATCTCGTCGAGGAAGATAGTGCCGCCATCGCAAAGCTCGAATTTGCCCAGCCGTTGACCGGTCGCACCCGTGAAGGAACCCTTTTCGTGACCGAAAAGCTCGCTCTCGATTAAATTGTCTGGAATCGCCGCGCAGTTGACGGCGATGAACGGCTTGCCGGCCCGATGGCTGTGTTTCCAAATCGAACGCGCGACGAGTTCTTTGCCCGTGCCGCTCTCACCGGTGATCATCACGGTCACATCACTGGCGGTGACTTGCCCGATCACCTTAAAGACATCCTGCATCACCGGAGACGATCCGACGATCCCTTCGCGGTAGTCGTCGGCGTTGATGGTGGGCTTGTAATCGCCGACCGCGCGCAGATCGGCGTGGGCCTTGAGTGCGTTCTCGGCGAGGGAGAGCACCTTGGCCGGATCGAACGGCTTCATCACGTAGTCGAACGCGCCGTATTTCATCGCCTCGATCGCCGTTTGGGCCGTGCCAAACGCCGTCATCAGCACGACCAGTTGCTTGGGATTGGCCGAGCGAATATGTTGTAGCGCTTCGATGCCGCTCATGCCGCTCATGCGCACATCGAGAAACACGAGGTCCGGCAACGGACCTTTTTTGACCATCGCGATCCCCTGCTCACCGCTCGCAGCTTCGATTACCTGATAACGCCGCGAACCCAAAACTCGCGCGAGCGAGTAACGGATCTCAGCGTCGTCATCGATGACAAGGATGGTCGGTGGTTTGGCGGCAGGGTCACTCATGATAACTTACGGACCGGCGGAGCGATCACCGTCGATGGTGCTGGCGAATTCCGTCGGCCCGCTTTGATTGCTTCCCATGCTTGGCTGGTCAATAAACTTGTTCCGCATCCGGGGTATCCAACTCGCGTTACACGGGAGTTTTCTGCTGCTGCTGGCCTACATCGCTTGGGCAGGTTGGCAGAATGATGGTCTCCTCGGGGCGGCTTGGAGCGTGGCGATCTTGGCGGCCTTTTTCACCTGCATCGTGCTGCACGAGCTGGGGCATTGCTTCACCGGGATGCATTTCGGCATCGGCGTTCGGCGGATCTTGCTCATGCCCATCGGCGGCATGGCGGAATTTGAGTCGATCCCGCGGGAGCCGGCGAAGGAACTACTCATGACGCTCGCGGGCCCAGCGGTTAACTTCGCCGTCGCCGGTCTGCTTGGGGCGAGCTTCGGACTCCCGGAGACGTTCTCATTTTGGTCGCTTTCAAATTACGAGGCCAGCGTTACCGGGTTTGCCCATCTTTTGCTGCATTGGAATCTGCTGATGGGGTGTTTCAACCTCTCTCCCGTCTTTCCCATGGACGGTGGACGTATTCTGCGGGCGCTGCTTGCCACGAAACTGCCCTATGTCCGGGCCACATTTTGGGCGGCCCTGGTGGGTAAATTTTGCGCTGTCGCCGCCGCGCTGATCGCCGCATTTGGGTTTGAGGCCTACCTCACCGCTTTTCTATTCGGCTTCATCTTCTTCGCTGGTGAGACGGAATACCGTGCCGTCCTGCGACGCGAGCGGGAGGAAGAACACTGGCGGGAAGTGATGGCCCTTTTCCAATCCGAGCGCCCGCCGGAGCCGCCGCCATTGCTGGAGACGCCACGCTGAGCCGCGAAGGCATTGGGCGCTTTCGCAAAAAACTCCTTGCGTTCGTCGCGGGATTTTCGATTTTCTGGCCCCTCGCAAGGGCGATCGGGCTCTTAGCTCAGTTGGTAGAGCGCCTCAATGGCATTGAGGAGGTCAGCGGTTCGAGACCGCTAGGGTCCACCATTTAAGCCGGTCAAATCCAAGTGGTTTGACCGGTTTTTTGTGGGCGGGTGGCGGACTCCGCCGGCCCCGGCTCAGCCGGAGTCTTCTTCCCGCATCTTAAATTCGAGTTCGACGGCTTCGCCTTTCTTGTCGGGCCGCGCGCCGATGGTCCGCGTGCGCGAAAACGCCTCCAAGACCGAGCGGTCAAATTCAGCGCTCCCCGATGAAATCTTGATTCGAACGCGGCTGATTGATCCGTCCGCGCCCACGAAGAACTCGACCCGCGCCACCAGCGTATCGCTCAGCCCCGAGGGCTTCTCGTGGTTTTCCTTCAGTCGAAGTTTAAGCAACGAGAAGTAGCCCTCCATCGGCTTGCCATCTTCGGCGACCAAGGCCTTGCCCCCTCCCCCGCCGGTCTTGTTCGTCGTCGACCCTCCGATGACTCCCGCCGCGATGCCTTCAGCGTCGATCTTGGCCACTTTTGCCGGACTGCCTTTGGCGTTCGCCGCCTCTTTGGCTTTGGCCTTATTGGCCTTATCGAAGGCTTCCTTGGTGATCTTCGCTTCTTTGTCCCGCTCACGCTTAATGTCGCGCTTAGCCTGAGATTCGGCCCGGATGATCTGCTTGGTAATCTGTTTCTTGAAATTCGGCACCTCGGTGGGCTCGGGCGCGTCCGCTTTTTTCACCGGCGGAGCTTTGTTCTCAGTCGGAGGCGGTGTAGTCGGCGAAGGTTCGGGGAGGGCGGGCTGAGGCGCGGGTGGTGCCGGTGCCGGTTCAATCTGCGGTTGGGGGACTGGTGGGGCCGGAAGGTCGAGTTTGACTCCGCCGGGCGATCCAAGGGCGGGAGCTGCGGTCGCCATATAGTTGTCCCCGGCGCCGGCGACTAACTCAAAGACTTGGGGCTTTTCCTTGTTCCCGGGACTCGCCGCATAAGTCAAAAACAGGAGCACCGCCACGACCGCCGCGTGGAGGGTGAGGGAGAGCATGAAAGCGGGTGAGCGGTCAGACATTGGGAGTGGGCAGGCTTGAGGCTCAACTTACCAAGACAAAACCTCCTAGTTCGCCGTCTGGGTATCAAAGGTGATTTTGAAGAGATTCTGCTTCTTCAATTCATCCATGACTGCAACGAAGTGCTGGGCGGTCGCGTTGGCATCCAGCCGGAGGCGAAAGACCGGCGGCTTGGGTTGACCGGCAAAGCTACTCAGCTCCCGGCCCAACTGCGCCATCGTGAGCTGCCGGCCGCCGAGGCTGATTGAGCCGTCGGCCCGGATGGTAATGCTTTCAAATTTATCGTCGGGGTCGGGCTTGATTTGGATGCTTTTTGACTCCGTCGGAAGATTTACGGGCAAGGTCTGCTCCTGCTTGGCCACCGTCGCGACGACCATGAAAATGATCAGCAGGATAAACCCCAGGTCGATCAGGTTGGTGACGTTCAGATCGGCGATGGGTTGGGCCGAGCGCGTGCGGCGAAAATTACGGGCCATGGTGCGGGCGTCCGTTTACTTAAACTCGAGTTCGAGTCGGTCCGCGAGCGAACTGGCGTAGTTCTCGATCTCGGTGATCATTTCGCGGGTGTTACCGAGCAGCAAATTGTAGCCGAAAACCGAGGGGATCGCGACCACCAAGCCCGCGATCGTAGCCAGCATCGCCCCCGAAACGCCCGGCGCCAGCTGCTGAATTCCGGCCGTCTGTTGGCTGGCGACGGCGCTAAACGCCTCCATCACTCCCCAAACCGTGCCCAGCAACCCGATGAACGGCGCGCCTGACACAATGGAGGCCAGAAAAATCATGCTCGATTCGTAGCGCAGGGTCTGGCGGGCAATCGCCCGCTGGATCGCATTCTCGGCGTGCTCCAGCGGGGCGCGCGAATTTACGATCCCCTGCTCTTTTGTGATCGCCGCCGCGCGCCAGTAACTCTCCATCGCGTCGGCAAACAGATCGGCATACGGGATGGAGCGTTTGTTTTTAAACGACTCCGGCAAGGAGAGCAGCGACTTTTGATCCCGCAGGTGGGCATCGAAATTGTGATTCAACATCCGCAGGCGTTTCAGCTCATAATGCTTCGCGATCATCACCGTCCAAGCCACCAAGCTGAACAGCGCGAGTCCGAGGACGATCACCTTGTCGACCATTCCGGTTCGTTCGAAGATCTCGATGATATTGGCGGAGGCGAAGAACAGTGGAGCAGTGAGCAGCGCGAGCATGATAAAGAGAATTGAAGAGTTGGCGGGTTTGCGCGGCGCGTTCAACGGAAATTCCCCGCGCTTTTTCGCCGCGGGCTTTCGCTGGAGAATTCCGCCCCACGCGAATCTGTTTGCCGCCACGTCCCGGTGATTTTTCCCTGCCGTCACTAACTTTCACATGGACTTCAAGACTCGTACCCTCCGTGAGCTCCGCGACCGCCGCGGCTCGCTTGCCCAAAAGACCGCTCTCGTTGGCTTCGATGGCTTCGTCGATACCATCGTGACCCCCGTCGCCCAACGCGCCGGCCAAGGGGACAACTTCACCCCCTTTCCCACGATTGCCGAATTTGGCCAACGCATCATCAGCGCCGCCGGCAAAAGCACCAACATCGAGTTCTATCCGCGCATGGACAAACTCGGCGGCAACGGCCCGATCATGGGCAACGCCCTGCTCGCCCACGGCGCCAGCGTCACCTATGTCGGTGCACTCGGCCGCGGCACGGTGCATCCGGTCTTCGCCGACTTCGCCAGCCGCGCCCGCGTCATCTCGTTTGTCGAACCGGCCCAGACGACCGCCGTCGAAT
Source organism: Opitutus sp. GAS368 (assembly GCA_945882935.1). Lineage (GTDB taxonomy): Bacteria > Verrucomicrobiota > Verrucomicrobiia > Opitutales > Opitutaceae > Tous-C4FEB. The sequence continues at coordinate 25,482 of CAMCWW010000017.1, read as the reverse complement.
TCACGGACGGCAAAGTCATGCTCGGCATGATGCGTAGCCTCGACGAGGTCACCGCCGCCAACATCACGACCGCCCTCGGCGGCATCGACGGCTACCGCGCCGCCCTCGCCGCCAGCGATCTCGTTGCCTTGGTCAATTGGACCATGATTCCCAACATGACCGCGATTTTCACCGATCTGGTTGAACGCGTTCTCCCGGCGACTCCGGTCCGGCCCGGCCGCACCTTCTTCTTCGACCTCGCCGACCCGGAAAAACGTTCCGCTGCCGATCTCGTTTACGCGCTCGATGTCATCGGGAAATTTGAGCAGTTCGGCCGCGTCACCCTCGGGCTAAATCTCAAGGAAGCCCAGCAAGTCTTCGCCGCGCTCGGCTTCGGGTCCGTCTCCGAAAGCGAATCCGGTCTCCGCGAGATGGCGGAGAAGATCCGCCAACGCCTCGATCTCACCACGGTGGTCGTTCACCCCAAAGAATCCGCCGCTTGCGCGACCCGCGACGGCACGTGGTGGATTCCCGGGCCCTATGTGGCCCAGCCCCTCATCACCACCGGTGCGGGCGACCACTTCAACGCCGGCTTTAGCGCCGCCCAGCTCATCGGTTGCTCGCCCGAAGCCTGCCTCGGTACCGGCGTCTGCACCAGCGGCCACTATGTCCGGACCGCCCAGAGCCCGAGCTTGCCCGACCTTGAGACGTTCCTCGTCAACTGGACCTGAGCGCTTACCGTTTCCCATGCTTTCCTCCAAAAATTCATCCGGCCGGTTGATCTCCTTCGAGGGCTCCGAGGGCTCGGGGAAATCCACTCAGATCGCACGTCTCGCCGCCCACCTGCAGAAGACCAAGCGCGACGTCGTGACGGTTCGTGAACCGGGCGGCACCGAAATCGGCGAACAAATCCGCAATATCATCGTCCATAATTCCAAGGGCGACGAGATGTGCGCCGAGACCGAGCTCCTGCTGTTTGCGGCCGCCCGAGCCCAACTGGTGCGTGAAATGATCGCCCCTGCCCTGCTCGCGGGCAAAGTCGTCCTCAGTGATCGTTTCCTCGACTCGTCGACCGTTTACCAAGGCATCGCCCGCAACCTCGCCGCCGATCCCGTGGCGCAGATCAACCGCTTCGCCATCGGCAAAGTCATGCCTCATCTCACCATCGTCATCGATGTGCCCACCGAGGTAAGTCTTGCCCGTTTGAAGCAACGCGCCTCCGACCTGCCTGATCGCATGGAGCGCGAAAACATCGATTTCTACACCAAAGTCCGCGAAGGCTACCTCGTTCTCGCTCAAGGCTTGCCCGAGCGCATCGTCGTCGTCGACGGCACCAAGTCCGCCGATGCAATCGAGAAAAAAATCTGGTCCGCGGTGAAAGCCCGCCTCGGCTGATCACTTCGGGGTGGGTTCCCGTCCCTCCCCTTGCCGCTCGCTTATTGCGCGTCCGATGTCTGCCCACGTTCAACCACCCGCCCCTTGGCCCGCCGTCCTTGTCGGCACGCCCGGTGTTGCCGTCATTGAGCAGGCGATCCACCGCCAACGCCTTTCCCATAGTCTGCTCCTTCACGGCGACGACCTCGGCACGCTTGTCGGCGTGGCTCACGCGATTGCCGATCGTTTGCTCAACACCCCGGCGTCCTCCGCGCACTTCGCCGTCAAGGATCATCCCGACTACCTCGCCCTCCGCCCCAAGGGCAAGATGCGCCTCATTCCCATCGGCAAAGCGGATAATCCCGAGCCGGGAACCATGCGCGAGTTTCTCCCCAAGCTCTACGTCACCTCTGCGGTCTCCGCCCAAAAGGTCGCGATTGTTTACGAGGCTGACCGCATGAACGTCGAGTCGGCCAACGCTTTTTTAAAGACCCTCGAGGAGCCGCCGCCGCACACGACCTTGCTGCTCCTTACCACGCGCCCCTATGCGCTCCTGCCCACGATTCGTAGCCGCGTCCTGCATTTCCGTTTCCCGGCTTCCGGCCTTTCGGTGGACACCGACGGTTGGCCCGCGTGGCTCGACGACTACCGGGCATGGCTCAAACGCCTCGCCGAGCTCGTCCCGGATAAACGCGCCGTGGCTGATCATGTTTTTGCAATTTACGGCCTCGTCTCCCGCTTCGGCGCGGTGCTCGACTTCGCGACGGCCGAGGTCTGGAAACAGCAAAAAGAAAAACTCCCCGCCGACATCAAGGACGACGAAGTCGAGGCCATAGAAACCGGAATCGCCAACGGGATCCGGCTCCGCCTCTTTGCCGAGATAGAAACCGCCACCCGCAATTTCGCTCTCTCGCGGTTGACCGCCGGCAATGAGCCCGCGCGGCGCGCCTTCACCGCCAGCGTCGACGAGCTCGAGCACGCCGTCGGCCTACTCCGCCTGAACCTCAACGAGTCCGCCGCCCTCGAGACCTACTTGCTCGCCGCCCTTCGCCTCTGGGCGCGGCGTTAGCGCGCCGCAGGTTCCGGCTTAAGTCGGCGGCCAACGTGCCGATCCTTCCCCCGATATCTAACTGCCGTCGGACATCTTTATTTCTGGCGCTGCGCCTGCCTCTAACGTTGGGCTCAGTCGCTCTCCGCGCCAATTCCTCCCCGAGTCCGGACAACCCCCGTTCGCCTCGAGCGTGAGCTGCAAAGACTCCCGCATTGCCTTCGAGCCCGTCTTTGACCGTGGCCTCGGCGATGACCGACCGGCGATCGATCGCATCGGCGGATTTTACGACCCCGAGACGGGCAAGGTGGAATTTTACCGTCCTCTCGTCGGCGCCGCTCCCACGCCCGCGCCGCCTTTCGCCCCCGTCGCGATTCCCGCGCCCGTCGCCGACTCCGCCTCACCGGCTGCACCGGTTAAATCCGCACCCTGAACCGGAATTTTCGTCACTTGATCAGGGCGACGAATGCGGCCCGGGCGTCCACGTGCGGGTTGTGGCCGGAGTCACTGATCGTATCCACGCGCGCCGCCGGGAAATGCCCGACAATCAAAGCATGGTCCGTCGCGCTCACGTAACGCGAACGGCCGCCAACGATGAACAAGGTCGGACCCGAGAACCGGTCCCCCGGGTCGATTGAGTTCCGCTCCAGATCGGGCAGCGACTCCGTGACGACCGGCAGGTTGATCACCCACCGCCATCCGCTAGCGCCGTCGGGCATTCGCTCCAGATTCGTCGCGATGAATTTCCGCATCGCCCAATCGTCCACCCGCGCTTCAAACCGCAGCTCGGCCTCCGCCCGTGATTGTAAGCTCGTCAAATCCAGCTCGTTCATCGCCGCAAATTCCGCCCGGTGGCCCGCCCAGAAATAGTCCTTCGGCGCGATGTCCACGACGATCAGCCGCTCCACGCGCTCCGGGTGACGACAGGCCAGCAGCATCGCGGACTTACCGCCCATGCTGTGGCCCATAATCGAGGCACGCGCGATGCCTTGCTCGTCCAACCACGCCACCACGTCGTCCACCATTGCCGGATAGGTCATCTCATCGGCGTGGGGCGAACTTCCGTGATTTCGGAGGTCGAGCGCCGACACGTGAAACCGCTCCGTCAAGTCCCGCCCCGCCGTCTGCCAGTTGCGCGATGAGCCGAGCAGCCCGTGCAAGATCACCAAGGGCGGCTTACCCGCTCCGCCCAGATCACGATGAAAAAGTTTTACCACGACTTAGCCTGCACGGTTCTTCCGGCCTCAGGCAAACTCGGGGAATTTTTTCGTGTATTCCGGATGTTTCGTGGTTCCACTCCTCGTCCGCTCCCATGCCCGCCGACGCACCCAAACTCACGCCGATGATGCAGCAATACTTTGAGGTGAAGCGCGGCCTGCCCAAAGACACGCTGCTCCTCTTTCGGCTCGGCGATTTCTTTGAACTCTTCTTTGAGGACGCCGTCGTCGCTTCAAAAATTCTCGGGCTCACCCTCACCAAGCGGCAGGACCACGCGATGGCCGGGCTGCCTTCGGTCGCCCTCGATAATTACGTCACCAAGCTCCTCGCTGCCGGCAAAAAGGTCGCCATCTGCGACCAAGCCGAGCCCGCTCAGACCGGGAAACTGGTTCGGCGCGCTTTGACCCGCATCCTCAGCCCAGGCACCACCCTCAACGCCGCCCAACTCGACGCCGCCCGCAACCACTACTTGTGCGCCCTCGCCTTTGATGCGGCGGGTCTCCACGCCGCGTGGCTGGATTTATCGACCGGAGAGTTCCGGGTCGCGACCGATCCGGCCATCGCCAACTTACTTCCCGTCCTCACGGCCCTTGATCCGGCCGAACTGCTCGTGATCGACGGCGCCCTCGCCCGCTGGGCCGACGCGCCCCACGACCAAGCCGACACCCACGCTTTGCATGCCTTCTGCCTCGGACGTCTCACCACCGAGCTCGCCGGCTATCACTTCGAAACCTCCACCGGCGCCAAGACCGTGATGGACACGCTCGGCGTCCTGAATCTCCAGGGCTTCGGTTTCGCTCACACCCATCCCGCACTGGGACCCGCCGGCGCCCTCGTCTACTACGCAACGGAGAATCTTTGCGCCAAACCGGAAAACCTCCGCGGTCTGCAAGAATACCGCAGCGCGCACACGCTGCTGCTTGATCCCGCGACCCTGCGAAATCTCGAGGTTTTTACCTCGGCCCGTGGCACGCGTGAAGGCTCACTGCTCACGGCGATGAACCGCACGGCCACCTCCACCGGCGCCCGACTGCTTGAACGCTGGCTCGCCGCCCCCACCCTCGATCTCACCGAGATTCTTCGGCGCCAGTCGCTCGTCGGCGAGCTCCGCGCCCAGCCCAGTCTGCTCGCCGAACTGCGGGGGCGCCTCGGTCACATCCGAGATGTTCCGCGCATGTTGGGCCGGTTGCAAAACCGACTGCGCAATCCCCGCGAACTCGGCGGCATCCGCGATACGCTCCTCCAGCTGCCCGATCTCCGTACCACGCTCTCTGCCTTCGGTCCGGATCTTCAGCTTTCGATTTTGAGCCTTCAACTGCAGGAGCTGCCGCAATTACGGCAGCTGCTGCAGTTCGCCCTTGCCGCCGAACTGCCCAACGATCTCGCCGACGGCAATTTCATCCGCGCCGGTCACGATCCCGAACTCGACCGACTTCGTTCGCTCACGACCGACAATAAAACCTGGTTGTCCGATCTCGAACGCGCCGAGCAGGAGCGCACGGGTATTCGCAGTCTCAAAGTCCGCTTCACGAATAATTTTGGTTACTACATCGAGATCACCAAAGCCAACCTGCACCTCGTTCCCGCGGACTATATCCGCCGTCAAACCACCGTCGGCGGTGAGCGCTACGTCACCGAGGCTCTCAAGCTGAAGGAAAAAGAAATCTTCCACGCCGAAGAAAACGCTCTCGCCCGCGAGCACGAACTCTTCGCCACGCTCACCGCCGCGATTCTCGACGACTCGCTTTCCCTCGCCCGCACCGCCGATGCCTTGGCCGAGCTCGATGTGCTCGCCGGCTGGGCGCTGCTCGCACGCGAATGGAACTACTGCCAACCGTCCCTCGACGAAGGTGACCTGCTCGAGATTACCGAGGGACGGCATCCCGTCGTTGAACAGATGCTGCGCACGGCCGAGGTCGCGGTTGCCCGCGGTACGACCACGGCCTTTGTCCCCAACGACACGCTGCTCGCCTGCGACGACGCGCAGATCGCACTCCTCACCGGCCCCAACATGGCCGGCAAGTCGACCTACATCCGCCAAGTCGCGCTCATCACGCTCCTGGCCCAAGTCGGCTGTTGGACGCCGGCGAAGACCTGCCGAGTCGGGCTCGTGGATCGCATCTTCTCTCGCGTCGGCGCCAGCGACGACCTCGCCCGCGGTAATTCGACGTTCATGGTCGAGATGAACGAGACGGCCAACATCCTTAACAACGCCACTTCCCGTTCTCTGATCGTCCTCGACGAGATCGGCCGCGGCACTTCGACCTACGACGGACTCAGCATCGCCTGGGCCGTCGTCGAGCACCTGCACCGCCAGCCCGCCAACGGTCCGCGCACGTTGTTCGCGACCCACTACCAGGAGCTCACCCAGCTCGACAAACATCTGCCGCGCCTTCGCAACTTCTCTGTCGCGGTGAAGGAGTGGAACGACGAGATCGTCTTCATGCGCCGCGTCGTGCCCGGCGCGGCCGACCGCAGCTACGGCATCCAAGTCGCGCGGCTCGCCGGCCTGCCGCTCAGTGTGATCGACCGGGCCAAGACCATTTTGGCCAAACTCGAAAGCGACGACACCAGCGTGACGCTCCCGGCCTCCGCCACGCCGACGGCTAAGCCGAAGAAGAAAATTTCGGTCACGCCCTCCGACTCCGACCAGATGAGTCTGCTCTAGCAGCGGGCTCGCTCCGAGAAGATTGCGCCCCTCTACTCCACGGTCGCAAACCTTGGCAGCTTCACCACCGCGGGCATCCGCTTTTCCGTAAAGAAAATCGCACCGGTGATCACCGATCGACTAGGCGCCAAGTGACGCCAATCGAGCGTCCCGACTCGATCAGCTCTCGCGAGAACTTCCTCGCTCTTTCACCCCCGCCGGATCGCCCAGAGCTGCTTCGCCTGCGCGATCGTCTTTTTCAGCACTTCCGGCGTCAGCGCCTGCTTCGGGTCATCGCCGATGCCTTTCGCCGGTTCGACGTGAGCTTCGATGCAGAGCCCGTCCGCCCCATAGGCGATCGCCGCCAATGCCGCCGCGGGCACGTAGCTCGCCTTGCCGACCGAATGCGAGGGATCGACCACCACGGGAGCCCAAGTCTTTTCCTTTAACAGCGGGGTGATGCTCTCGTCAGGATGATTGCGAAAGCCGTCAAGCGTCGGCGTGGTTCCGCGCGGGCACAGGATCACGTTGGGGTTTCCAAAAGCCGCGATATACTCCGCCGCCGAGATGAACTCATTGAGCGGTCCCATGTGAATACTCCGCTTGAGCAACACCACGGTATCACGCTCGCCGATGGCTTTGCCGATGGCCCGCAGCAGCGAGTAGTTGAGGGCGTTGCGCGCGCCGACTTGCAGCGTCGATACGCCCGCATCCAACGCCAGTTTGATGTGCGCTTCTTCCATCACCTCGGTGTCCACCGGTAGCCCCGTGCGCCGCGATGCCTCCATCAGAATGTCGAGCGATTTAACGTCGCCTTGGAACGAGTAGGGATTGGTGCGCGGCTTCCACACGCCCCCGCGCAGCGCGTGGGCTCCCGCCTCTTTCACTGCCGCCGCGGTCTCGTAAAAATAGTTGGGATTCTTCGGATCAATGGTGCACGCGCCCGCGATAATGAACAATTCTGCGCCGAGCGTGACCCCACCGATCTTGATGCGGTGACTCGCGAGGTCAGAGCGCTTATCCATCAGCTTAAACGGCGACTGGATGCGATCGATGCGATCGACGTAATCCAAGCCCTCAAGTCGATTGATCATGAGCTCGTCCCGTTCGTCGCCCACGATGGCGTAGATCGAGCGCATCGCGCCCACGATAGGCTGAATCTTGCAACCAAACTCCACGACGATGGCGGTGATTTCAGCGAGCTGATCGGACGTGAGGCGAGTGGATTTGGGCAGAATCATGGCGGTGAGGCGGGCAACAAAACACAATCACCAGGCCGAGGGAAGTCTGACCTATCAGGCCCCGCGCCGAACTCAGAGGCTCTGCTCAAACTCCGTCGGCAAAGCCGCGCGCGCGGTAAATTGGAACTCCCGGCTGCGCCACTCGTAGGCAAAACTGGTCTCCGACGAATGCAGAAACAGCCGCTTGGTCCCGGCCTGCTTCGCCAACGAACGATTCCGCGTAAAGTCTCCGTAAGTCTGGTCCCCCACGATCGGCAGGTGTCGCTTGGCGCACTGCACTCGCAACTGGTGGCTGCGCCCCGTGCGCGGCTCCAGCTTGATCAAGGTGAGCTTGGGCTGCTGCCGCCCGCTACGCACCACACTCGCCAAGCACTCGGCCGGCATGTGACCGGATTGCGCCGCCGTGCGAATCTGGCCGCCGCGCTTTTCGACGGCCAAGAGATCGCGCCAAGATTCGACGGACTTGGCTGGGGTGCCAAAGACCAATGCATGATAAACCTTTTTCACCTGTTTTCGCTTAAACTGCGCGCGGATCTCGTTCGCCAACTCCGCGCTGGCCGCGACCAAAATCACCCCCGATGTCGCTGAATCCAACCGGTTGAGCAGCCAAAGCTTTCGGTCCGAACCCGCCGCGTCCTTCCACTGGTAAAATTCTCCATCGAGCGCGTAGTGCGCGTCGAGCAACGCCTTGGGCTGATCCGACTTCTGATTCGGATGCGAAAGCACGCCCGCCGGCTTATCGAGCCCGGCCAGCCCGTTCACATCGTGCGCCAGCACTTTGACGCCCGGCCCAAACGGCAAGCCTGCCCAAAAACTCGCGCCGACCGCGCTCACTGGTAGTAAAACGTGAACGTCATCTCCTGCGAATCGCCCAACACCGCGATCATGTCGTCCGACCATTTCCCGTAGGGCGAACGCGCTGTGATCGCGGAAATACACGCTTCCTTGCCTTGCTCGTTCGACGTGTTCTTCACGTCGACGATCGCCGCAATCTTGCCGCCGGAATCCATCCGAAATTTAACCGTTACGGTCGTTCCCGACGGCGGATAAAGCGTGCTCGATAGCAAGATGCGATCCCACTGGATCTGCACCGTCTCGATCATGCGCTGAAGATAGACGCCGTAGTTGCTCCACTTTGCATCCACCGCGGTTGGGCCGATGTTCATCGTGCCAAATTTATTGTCGGAAAAAATCCCCGGTCTCACCTGCTGCTTTTGCAGGACCGGGCGCGGCTGCGGTTTCTGCCGGTCAAGCCTCGAAGTGCTGGCCGTCGCGGTCTGGATCAGCGGCGCTTTCTGGATCCCTTCGACGCGATCGGGCACCGCTTTGGCTCCCGGTGCAAACTTCGCGACGTTGCTGCCGAAGGCGTCCGGGTTCGCGCCTTCCTGTTTCTCGAAGCCCGAAAGCGGATTCTGCGCTTGCTTGGGCGCCTCTTGCTTTTCCTCTGCCGCCGCCGCCTCGGTCGGCGGGGCGGTGGGGACGGCTTCTTCCGGTTTTGTCAACTGGCCATCAACAATCTGGGTCGACTGAACGTCCTTCTTGCCCACGAGCGCCGGCATATCGCTTGTGCCGTTGGGCGTAGGTTTTTCCTGCGCCACCTGCTGGTTCATGAAACTGAAATTGTCCGTTTTATCCGGCACATTGTCCGGCGCGTCGGGGTTGGCTTCCACGAACTTGAACGGCGCCGGTTTCGGCGCCGGCTTCGGGGTCTCAAACTCGTCCGGCGGCAGCTCAATACTGAACGTCTGCGGCTCTTCACTCCTCGGCAAAACCGTGGGCCCGATCGTGAGCAAATATGGGGCCGCTACAAACAGCAGCAGATGCAACACCAGCGTCCCGATCACCCCGATCTGCACCGATCTCGTCTCCGGATTGCTCGACAAGCGCGGCAAAACCCGGCGCGGGGCCGCAGGTGGTGGACTCAAGGTGGCACTCATTGACGCGTGGCGAGGATCGGGACTACGATCACTCAACGCAGCAGACCGCATTTGGTCAAAATTTGTTTCGTCGTTTCTAGCGGTAACCCGACGATGTTCGCCAACGACCCGCGGTAACCCGCGACAATCGACTCGGAATGATCCTGGATTCCATAGCCGCCGGCTTTATCGAGCGTATTCACTTTCGCCAAATACGCCTCGATCGTCTCTTCGCCAAATTCCCTGAACGTCACCTCGCTCGCTTCGCCGGCCTCCAGGCGCAATCCGTCGCGCAGGCGCCTTACGGCCAGACCGGTGAACACCGTATGCGTCCGCCCGCTCAGCCGGCGCAGCATCGCCCGCGCCTCCACCCCGTCCGCCGGTTTGTTCAAAACCGTGCCTTCGATAAAAACGGTCGTGTCTGCACCCAAGACCAGCGCATCAGGATGACGCGCGGCGACCCAATCCGCCTTGAGCGCCGCGTTGTGCGCGACCATCGCCTTGGGCTCGCTGGCCGGGTCTTCATGCTCCGTCACCTCCGCCGTGACGACTGTGAACTCCACACCCAACTGGGCGAGTAACTCCCGTCGCCGCGGCGACGCCGAGGCCAGAATCAATGCCGGTTGCACCCTCATGCGAGTTTCACGTCCCGGTTGGTTAACCTGTCTGGATTCAGATTCATTAGTAGAACAACAAAGCGTCCGCCGCCCGGCTGCTGCAAGCCCGGTGAGTTGCGGCTCGCCAAAATGCGTCCACGCTTTTCGCTCTTCACTTCCATGCGCCTTGGCCTTGCCCAGCTCAACCCGACCGTCGGCGACCTCGCCGGCAACCGCCGTAAAATCATCGCCGCCTACAAGTCCCTCGTCGCGCAGGGCGCCGAACTGGTTGTTTTCCCGGAGCTCATCGTCTGCGGCTACCCGCCGCGCGATCTTCTCCTCAAACGCCGCTTCGTAAGCGACGTAGCCGAATCCCTCGCCCAAATCGTCGCCACCATCGGCGACGTGCCCGCCGTCATCGGCACGGTCGAGCCCAACCCGGCCGCGACCGGCCGACCGTTTTTCAATGCCGCGGCATTCTGCCATCGCGGCCAGATTGTCGCCACGGCCCGAAAATGCCTTTTGCCCACCTACGATGTGTTCGACGAGGACCGCTACTTCGAACCCGCCGCGTCGCCCACCGTCGTTGAACATGCCGGCCTCCGCATCGGCATCACGATTTGTGAAGACATCTGGACCCACCCGATGCTCGGCACGAGGCGTCTTTATCACGGCCTCGAACCACTCGCCCAACTCGCTGCGCAAACGTGCGACGTGATGGTCAACCTCTCCGCCAGCCCGTGGCACTTCGCCAAGGGCGATGTCCGCGAGAAACTCGTGACCGACGCCGCCCGCGCGCTCGGCTGTCCGGTGGCCTACGTCAACGCCGTCGGCGGCAACGACGAGCTCATCTTCGACGGGCGCAGTCTGGTCGCCTCTTCAGTCGGTTCGATCACGGCCGGCCTCTCCGCCTTCACCGAGGAGCTCCGCGTCGTCGATACGGCGGTCACCACACCTCCATCGCCGACCTTTCATCAACCCGATCTTGCCGACATCTACGCTGCGTTGGTCCTAGGCCTCCGCGATTACGCCCAGAAATCGGGCTTCAAGAAGGCCCTGGTCGCGCTCAGCGGTGGCATCGACTCCGCCCTCGTTGCCGTCGTCGCGGCCGAAGCCTTCGGCGCGGAGAACGTCATCGGTGTCTCTCTGCCTTCATCGATCTCCTCGCAACATTCCCGCGACGACGCCCGCATCCTTGCCGCCAACCTTGGCGTCCGCTTCGAGACGATTGCCATCGCCGACGCCGTTGCCGCGGCCGAAACCGCCCTCGGTCCGGTCTTCGCCGGCCGCACCCGCGACGTAACCGAGGAAAACATCCAAGCTCGTATCCGCGGCGTGCTGATGATGGCGCTCTCCAACAAATTCGGCGCCTTGCTTCTAACCACCGGCAATAAGAGCGAGATGGCCGTCGGCTATTGCACGCTTTACGGTGACATGTGCGGCGGTCTCGCGGTCATCAGCGATGTCTTCAAGATGCAGGTCTACGCGCTCTCGCGCTGGATCAACCGGGACCACGAAATCATCCCCGCCAACACGATCGACAAGCCGCCCTCCGCCGAGCTTCGCCCCGGCCAGGTCGATCAAGACAGCCTGCCGCCTTACGAGCAGCTCGACGCGATTCTCAAAGGCTACGTCGAAGAAGGTCTCTCCCGCCACGATCTCGTCGCGCAAGGTTTCCCCGAAGCTGTAGTGAACGACATTGCCCGCAAGGTCGACCTCAACGAATACAAACGGAAGCAAGCCGCCCCCGGCCTGCGCATCACTCCGCTCGCGTTCGGCGTCGGTCGCCGCATTCCGATTGTCCAGAAATACGTGAGTTAACCCGCCGATGTTCGCACGATCGCCAGAGCCGGGATCGAAGCGAAGGATGCCGAAAAATTGCCGAATTTTATCGGCGGTTCTTCGAACTCAAGGGCGTCGGCCCAAGCGACGACGGCTGGATCGAACTGGCCACCGGCGGCCGCAACCTCGCTTGCCATCGCGCGGCCAAAACCGTCGATCCCCGGCGAGCTGGTTCGAAGATTATCGTCGGGACCAGGGACGTCGCCGAAGCGAAGAAAACGCTAACCGCACGCGGCCTCCGGCTGGGAGTCATTCACCGATCACCCAATTCGAATTTCTGCAATGGCCGCGACCCCGAGGGCCATCACCTCAGCATCGGTGACCGCGGCATCCCCTGCAGGAACCGTTCGCTTAACGATTCCCGTGCGCTTCGAGATTAGTCGCCAATTCGAAGCTGATCTTGCCTTCCATGATTTCGCGCAACGCCGTGTCTTCCGGTGACATTTTTTCCAGCGACTCCACGAGAGGACGATTACCGCGCTTGAGTTGCTTCACCCGCAGTGAAACCAAGTTCACCAAGATATTTGGGTCATCGACCATCTTCAGGGCACCTTTAATATAATCGTCACGCATAAGTAATTTGCGGCCAACCTATCGGCGCGTTGCCTCGCCGTGAAACCCCAGAGCCGAAACGACCCCGAGTCCCTATGACCACCCTTACCTTAAAAATGCCGGACCGCAGAGACGACGCCTATCTCAGGCCAGACGGGCACGCCCGGCCAAGCCGTTTGCCAGCCAGGCCATTAGGATGATTATAGCGGAAGTTTTCACGGTCCGGCGTGTTCATGCTCGTCGTGCACGGCCCCTGATCGTTTAACCTTTTCATTTTTTCCCGTGCTCAATCCCGTCTCCAATGCCCTCTTCGCCCGCGCTCGTCGCCTCATTCCCGGCGGGGTGAATTCGCCCGTTCGGGCCTTCCGCGCCGTCGGTGGTTCGCCTTTCTTCGTCAAGTCCGCCCACGGCGCGACGCTGGTTACCGCCGACGATCGCGAACTCATCGATTTTGTGGGCACGTGGGGTCCCGCGATCCACGGTCACAACCACCCGGTCATCAAAGCCGCCATCTCTGCCGCCCTCGAAGACGGCACCTCCTTTGGCACGCCCAATCCCTACGAAGTGGAAATGGCCGAGCTTATCACCCGGCTCGTTCCCTCAATCCAAAAAGTCCGCCTGACCAGCAGTGGCACCGAAGCCACCATGTCCGCCGTGCGTCTTGCCCGCGGGTTCACCGGCCGGGATAAAATCATCAAGTTCTCCGGTTGTTACCATGGCCACTCCGACTCGCTCTTGATCAAAGCCGGCTCGGGCGCCCTTACCCACGGCCATCCCGACAGCGCCGGGATTCCCGCCAGCTTTGCCCGCGAGACCATCGTCCTGCCTTTCAACGACGGCCCTGCTCTCGCAGCCGCGCTCGCCGCCCATCCCGCGCAAATCGCCGGGGTCATCCTCGAGCCCTACATCGGCAACGTCGGCTTCATTCCGGCTGATCCTGGCTACCTTGCCGAGGTCCGACGCCTCTGCACCGAGCATGGGACGGTGCTCATTTTCGACGAGGTGATGACTGGGTTTCGTCTCGCCCTTGGCGGCGTCCAACACATCGAGTCGATCACTCCAGACCTCACCTGTCTCGGTAAAATTATTGGCGGCGGCCTACCCGTCGGTGCCTTCGGCGGACGCGCGGACATCATGGATCACCTCGCACCGCTCGGCCCCGTTTACCAGGCGGGAACCCTTTCCGGTAATCCGCTCGCGCTGGCCGCCGGCATTGCGAGCGTCCGACTCCTTGCCGAGCTCGATCCTTATGCCCGCCTCGACGCCCTGGGTCGCCAAGTCCGCGACGCCGTCCTTGCGACGGCGGAGACTAAAGGCCTGCCCGTCCAAGTTCCCCAGCGGGGCTCCATGCTCAGCGTTTTTTTCACCGCAACACCGATCCGTGATTATGCGACCGCGATCACGTCCGATGCTTCGTTGTTTGCCCGCTTTTTCCAAAATTGCTTATCCCGCGGGCTCTACTTGCCCCCGAGCGCATATGAGGCCTATTTCCTCAGCACGGCGCACGAAGGCGACTCGATCGACCGCGCCTGCGACATCCTTTCAAAATCTCTCCGCGAACTCTAAAAAATGCCCGTTGCCCCGTTTTCTTCCCCGGCTTTTTTCTGTGCTTTAGGTGGGTTCCGCCGGCATCTGGTTGCGGCGATCTTTAGTTTAACGGTCGGCGCGCTCTGCGCCCAACCCGCCTCGGTGCCTGTCGCCACCATTCCTATCGATGAACTTCGCCCGGGCCAACGTGGCCAAGTCTGGACCGTTTTCCGTGGCACCGAGCCCGAACCTTTCGAGGTCGAGGTCACCGGCGTGGTCCGCAACGCCCTCGGCCCTGGAAAGTCCCTGATTATCTGCCAGCTCACCGATCCTCGCGTTCAAAACATGGGCGCCGTCGCCGGCATGAGTGGCAGTCCGCTCTACATCGACGGACGTCTCGCCGGTGCGCTGAGTTATCAAATCCAGCGGTTCGAAACCGTCCGCCATGCCGGCTTTACGCCCGCCGCTGATCTCACGGAGGTCCGCGATAAGCCCGACTTCGCTCCCTCCAGGCCGCCCGCTGTTCCGCTTACTTCCGTCCCGGATCCCCTCGCCCCTCGCCCCTCGCCTTTCTCTGCCTACCAACCGCTCCGCCCTGTGTTCACGCTGAGCGGCCTCGCCCCCGCCGTAGCTGATCTTTTCGCCCCGCGCTTCACGGCTTTGGGGCTCGATGTCACCTCCCTCGGTGGTAGCACCTCGGGAGCGCCGCTCAAAAATTCCTCCTCCGTCCCCGCTCCGCTTCGCGCCGGTTCCGCCATCGCCGTCGCCCTTGCCACCGGCGACATCACCCTCGCCGGCACCGGCACCGTCTCGCGCGTCGACGGCACCCGCGTGACCGCTTTTGGCCACCCGATGCTGTCGCTGGGCAACGTCGAACTCCCGATGTGCGCCGCCGAAATCGTCACGATTCTACCGTCCAATCTTCAGTCCGTCAAAATCGCCAACACCGGGTCTGTGCTTGGAACCATCACGCAAGACCGTCTCTCCGCCGTATCAGGCACCCTCGGCGCGGGCCCCGCCATGATCGCCGTCGAGGTCTCCGTTGCACCCAACAGCCCGACTCAGCGCACGCTCCGTTTCCAAGTTGCCCGCCATACTCAGGTCACTCCCGCCTTGATCGCCGCCGGCGTCACCCAAGCCATCGTCGGGTCCAACGACGGCGCCCTCGCGTCGGGCTTCCGCATCACGAGCAACATCCGCTTCTCTCCCACACAAAACCTCGCCGCCCGCTCACTTCACGCCGGTCCCCAAGCCTTCACCCAAGGTCTCAATCAGTTCGTCCAGAGTCTCGCCCAAGACCTGCGAAATCCCTACGAGAAAACATTTCCCTCGGCGATCAACATCACCATTGAATCGCTTTCGGCCAACCCCGCCGTCACGATCGATCTTTTTCAACTTTCCCGCGCATCCGCCCGCGCCGGCGACACGATCACCGCGACGCTGGCGTGGCGTGATTTTCAGGGCGAAGCCCACCGCGAGATCATTACCCTGCCGATCAACGCCGCCTGGGCCGGCAAGAACCTCGAGGTCATTCTCGCTCCGGGCACAGCCCTCGACGAACTTGCTGGCCGGCCCTCCGTAATCTCAGCCGCCAGTCTGCGTAGCTTTGATGCCTATCTCGCAGCGATGCGCGATGACCGGCCGCGCGACGGCCTGAACCTCGCTATCGTCGAAAAATCCACCCTTTTTTCCGACGAGACCGCATCCACGCCCGAGATTCCCGGCTCCATCGAGCGCATCGCCCGCGCCGCCGACGAAGCGCGCTTCCAAACCCGCAGCGCGGTTGTCCCGCTTTACGAGCGTCATCTCCTCCCCGGCAAACTTGCCACCCTCATGATTCGTCGCCCCCTCCGCGTGACGGACTAATCCTTCTTACCTCTCCACTCACTTTTTTCCTTCGTATCGCCTCAATGCCCACCCTGCCCTTTATTTCCAGCGTCAGTTTAACTCGCGCCCCTATCCGCCAACGTCCGTCTTTCGTGGGTTTCGTGGGTTTAGTGGTGGCCCTCTTCGGCCCCGCGGCAGCCTCAAGTTCAGCCGACCCGCTCTCCAAAAAACTCGATCTCGATTTCTATCGCGACGTTCCAAGCCGCAACCTCAAAGGCCTCGCCACCCGCCCGGACGGTCGCCTCGTTTCCGGCCCCACGCTCACGGAACTCAACCCCGCCACCGCGCTCCCCGCCGATCTGCTTTGGTCGCTAGCCCCCGGCGCCGCCCCGGACCGTTGGCTCATGGGCACCGGCCCCGACGGTCGTATCCTTGAAGCTACCCTTGGCCCGTCCGACTCACCTTTTACCACCCGCCAACTCGCGAAGCTCGACGAGCCCCACATCTTCGCCCTCCGCCGACTGCCCGACGGCTCGATTCTCGCCGGCACCTCGCCCAACGGTGGCCTCGTTCTTCTTCGCGACGAAAAGGTCGTCGCTCGGCTGGGCCTTCCGGCGGACTCGATCTTTGACCTGCTCGTGGTGTCACCGGCAACCGCCCTCGTCGCCACCGGCAATCCCGCCCGCATTTACCACGTCGACCTCGCCGTTTTCGCGACTGCCGGCGTCAGCCCCGGAAAGACGAACGATCCCAAGATTCTGACGTCTAAAGGCGTTTCCGTTTTTGGCGAGATTCGCGACCGCAATGTCCGTCGCCTGGCTCGATTTCCCGACGGCCGCATCGCTGCCGGCTCGTCGCCCAAGGGCAACATCTACGTTTTCGCCGCGCCTGTCGGCACCGCTCCCGCGGCTCCGGTTCCACCCGTTCTGCTTCAAGAAAACCGCGACGCCGAAGTCACCGATCTCCTGCCTCAGGCCAACGGCGATCTTTATGCCACCCTCGTGTTCACTTCCTCCGCCGCCGAAACCCGCATCAATTCTACGCCCGCGAAAAACCCGAAAGATTCCCCCGATTCGCCCACCATTCCTCCGCTCGTGTCGTTCGCCCCGGTCGAGCGCTTTTCCGGTCGCAGCAGCCTCATTTATCTTCCGGCCGGCGGCTTTCCAGAGGTCTTGTCCTCTCGCACCAATGTAGCCTTTTACCAACTCGCCCGCCACGGCGACACCTTGCTCATCGCGGGCGGCGAACTCGGCGAATTGCTCGGCTACGACCTCACCGCCCGAATTCCGCTCACCTTCGCCGGCAGCACGTCTGCACAGCTCAACGCTCTCGCCGCCGTGCCCGGTTCGCCCGGACGTTTCCTCGTTTTGCGGAATAATGCGCCCGGTCTCGCCGTCCTCGATTTCAACGCGGCCTCGGAGCGATCCGCCGAGACCCGCCGGCTCGACCTCGGAACTCCTGCCCGCCTTGGCGCTCTCCGCTTTGATCGGCTCCGCGATCTTTCAAACGATCAAATCTCGCTCGAAATCAAAACCAGCCTCGGCAGCGATGAGATCGAAGGCTGGACGCCTTGGACGGTCCTCACCACGCCCGACGCCGCCGATCCGGCGTGGCGCGCGCCCGAACTTCGCGGGCGCTACGCCAAACTCCGCTTGAAACTCACCGGCGCTTCAACCGCGGCCGAAATCGAAAAACCCGCGCTTTATTTTCTGCCCCAGAACCGGCGCCCCACGCTGCAGGAGTTTCGTTTCCTTTCGCCCAATTTCAGCCTGATTCCCGGGTCCGAGTCCACCCCCAGCGTTTCCACGTCGCTCAGTTCGATTTTGAATGCCGGCAAAGACGATGATCTGGGCGCGGGCAAACGCAGTCGCGCTGCATTTCTTGCCAGCCAGGTCGTGCCTTCGCCCGGCGCCCAGGTCGCTCTTTGGACGCTGGTCGATCCCGATGGCGACAACGTAAGCGCGACGTTTTCCATCCGCCGGGAAAGCGAGTCTGTTTGGACCGATCTCACGGTTGCGACCCGAGATCCCTACGTGACCTTCGACACCGCGCGCCTCGCGGACGGCGTTTATTTCACCCGCCTCGTTGCCTCCGAGACGGCACCGCGCCTCCCCGGCGACCGTCTCAGTCTGACGTTTCAAACGGACAATCTCGTCGTTGATCACACTGCGCCAGAAATTCTCCAAGCGACGGCGACCCGCACCGCCGAGGTGCTGGCAATCACCGTGCGCGGTCGCGACGCGCTCTCGCTCGTTGTAGGCATCGAAATCGTCCTGAACAACGGAGTTCGAGAAACGGTCGAGCAGCCCGCCGACGGCATCCGCGATTCCCGTGAAGAAGCGTTCGTTCTCGAGCTGCCGCTCGGCCGCGCCACCGGCGCGACGGCGGCTGAACTCACCCTTTACGACGCCGTCGGCAATAGCGCGACCCGTCGACTTACGCTCTAGTTTTCCAGTTCGCGCGGATTGACTCCGACACATCCGCTCTCCCCCATTTTTTTCAAACACCACTTCACTATGGAACGCCTGCCCTACTATCAAATCGTCCACGTCCTTTCACTGCTGGTTCTCGCCACGCACATCTTCATGGCCTTCGCCAATCCGCTCGCGGAGAACAAGCGCCGCACGATGATCACCACCGGCATCGCCGCTTTTCTGATGTTCGTGAGCGGTTTCGGCATGATCACGATTTACAAGATTCCGTTCGTCACGCCGTGGGTGCTGGTGAAATTTGTCTGCTTGGTCGGTCTCGCTGCGATGGCGGGCATCGTCTACCGCCGGATCGAATGGCGCGGGCCGCTGAGCAAAGTCGCCCTCGCGCTCCTGTTCACGGCCGTGCTGATGGTTTATCTGCGGCCGAAGTTCTGATTCGTCGGGGAGAAACTCCCCGCCTCACGCCCGCGGGTGCGCCTTCGCGTAGATTTCGCGCAGCCGCGCTACACTGACGTGCGTGTAAACTTGGGTCGTCGTCAGCTGCGCATGACCCAACAATTCCTGCACCAGCCGTAAGTCGGCGCCCGCATTCAGCAGATGCGTCGCGTAAGAGTGCCGGAGTTTGTGCGGCGTGAGCTCCAGTGGCAGTTCCGCCAGCGCCAGATATTTCTTCAGCTGTAACTGCACCGCCCGCACCGTCATTCGCGCGCCGTTCGGATTAGTGAGCACCGGATCATCCGGCCCTACTTTTTTGGCGTAGGTGTCCCGCACCTTTACCAGCACGGCGACCGCGACGCGCCCGAGCGGACACATCCGCTCTTTCCTTCCCTTGCCCACCACCCGCGCGACTCCGTTCGCCACGTCCACCGCGCCGTAGTTGAGCCCCACAACTTCACTCACCCGCAACCCGCCGCCATAGAGCAACTCCATCGCCAGTCGGTCTCGCCACGCGATCTCCGGACGCTCGCTCTCGTTTTCGATCAAGCGTTGCGGGCCGCGCAGCAGTCGCTGCATCTGCTCTTCGGTCAAGAACTGCGGCAATCGTTGCTCCAGTTTCGGCAGCGGTACCCCGACAAATGGGTTTCGGATCAGCTTTCCGCGTCGCTGCCAAAACTTCGCCCATGTGCGCAAGCCGGAGACGTGGTTGTGGAGCGTCCGCCGGTCAAAGCGGCCGCGGGCCTCGATTACAAAGTCCCTCACCTCCCTCACCTCAAGGGCATCGACACCTCGCGCCCACACCCCCGCCGTTTGCGCCCAGCGCCAAAAATCCTCAAACGCCTGCCGATAGTTACGCACCGTATAAACCGAGCAGCGCCGCTCCAACGCGAGATGCTCCGCCACTGGAGTCCACCACTCCGCCACCACTTCCGTTGGTAGGACAGGTCTCCGACCTGCCCCTTCGTCCTTGGCTACGTATCGTTCAGATCGCGGCATGATCGTCAAAATCTCCTCTTCTCAATACGCGGGCTAAAGCCCCGTCCTAATACGCACGGTCGCCCTCCGCCACCTTCGCCTCCACCGCCCGCATCACTTTTGTTGCGTGCAGCCGCAACGCACCTTCGGGATCGAGCCCTTTGGCCCGCGCCGCCGCCGTCACTTCAAAAAGCATCTTGCCCAATTCCGCCTCCGTGAGCCGCGCACCCAGCACCCTCACCTGCGCTTCATCGACTACGCTCGGCTCCGGCACCGGTAGCGCCTTCTTCTCGATCTGCTTCCAGACCGCCTCGGCAAACATCAGCGCCGGCAAACGCGCGGGCAGGTCTTTGAACACTCCGCTCGCCACCGGCCCATGCTTCTTCTCCTGCGCCTTGATCTGCTCCCACTGCACGAGCACTTCTTCGGAAGTCCCGAGCTTCCCCGCGCCGAACACATGGGGATGCCGCCGCACGAGCTTCTCGTTCACCTCGCGCGCGACGTCCTCCAGCGTGAACGCTCCCGCCTCCGCCGCGAGCTGCGCGTGAAACACCACTTGGATCAAAACATCGCCCAACTCCTCGCGCATGTGCGGTAAATCTCCGCGGTCGATCGTGTCGATCAGCTCGCTCACCTCGTCAATCAGGCATCGAACCAGCGACGCATGCGTCTGCTCCTGGTCCCACGGACACCCATCTGGCGCCCGTAGTCGGGCGATCGTCGTTTTCAACTCGTCCATCGCTTGCATAGTTTCACGAGTTAGCCGCCAGCCCCGCCCGAATACACGGAAATTTTTTACTCCGGCCCGCTCAATTCGGATCTAAGCGGGAACCGGTTGCCCCTGAGCGGCGAACTCCAGCGCCCACCCCCGCGACCCCGGCTGCCCCAACTTGAAAACACGCTCATCCTTTTCCTCTCCGACGCCGGCGGCCAACCCACCGAGCGCATCAACGATCCCGCCTTTGCCGGCAACGTCTCCGACGGCAACGGCTGGGCCAACGTTGCCAACACCCCGTTCCGCAAGTTCAAATCCCAGCTCTACGAGGGCGGCAGCGCCACGCCTTTCATCGTCCACTAGCCCGCCGGCCTGAAAACGAAACCCGGCTCCATCGAGCCCACACCCGGCTACCTCACCGACATCATGTCGACTGCGCTAGCCATATCCGGGTCAAACGACCCGTCGAAGCACCATGATCAACCGACTGTTCCCCTTGAGGCCCGCAGTCTCCTACCGCTGTTCGATATCGCCCCGCTACCTGCACCCGTCGCCGTGTTCGTCCATTCGAGGCCATCGCAGTGTCACCCGCTCGCTCGCAATCCTTTCAATCCGTCCCAAGGCTCATTTGGAGCGTGAGCGCCGCGCGACCAGCAGGCTGGGATAAAACCTGCGTTTATTTAGCCGCGCCGGAATTTTTTCCGCTTTGTCTTCCGTCGCTACCGCGTGTTGTTTACCCCTTCATGTCCGACAAGCTCACCGAAATCATGGCCTGGAAGCGCGTCGAGATCGCCGGCCAAATCAGGCCTGTGCCGCTCGCCGAACTCGCCGCACTCCACGCCTCTCTGCCCGCCGTGCCCTCGTTCGCCGCGTCGCTTCGGCGCTCCGACGGCAAGCTCGCCGTCATCGCCGAGATTAAGCGCCGCTCGCCCTCCGCCGGTGCCATCGCCACCGGCGTCGCCGCCCCGGCCCAAGCCGAGCGTTACCGTCACGCCGCCGCTAGCGCGCTTTCCGTCCTGACCGACGAGAAATACTTCGGCGGCACGCTCGATGACCTGGTAGCCGTAACCGTTTCCTTTCGCCAGTCCCCGCCGCCGCTGCCCTGCATTCGCAAAGATTTTTTCGTTCATCCGATTCAGGTGCTTCAAGCCCGCCAAGCCGGAGCCAGCGCCATTCTCATCATCGTCCGTGCCCTCACCGACGCCGAGATCGCCGCCCTCAAAGCCGCGGCCGATGCCTCCGGTCTCGATTCCCTTTTTGAGATCCACACCGCTCCCGAGCTCGATCGCGCCCTCGCTCACGGCGCGACGATCATCGGCGTCAACAACCGCGATCTTGCGATCTTCCAAACCGACCTCGGCCTGAGCGAGCGGTTGATCCCCCTTTTTCCCGAGCACGTGATCGCAGTCAGCGAAAGTGGGATTCACACCGCCGCCGACGCCGCCCGCGTCCATGCCGCCGGCGCTCACGCCGTGCTGGTTGGCGAGGCGCTGATGAAGGCAGCCGATCCCACGGCGCTGATCGCATCTTTTCGGCCTTAACCCTTTTTTTCAAAAACTATGAGCACCTTTCCTGTTTCACCCTACGTCGAAGTCGGCGGCTTGGTCTACTTTGCCCGCATGATCAGCAAGATCCGCCTTCACGCCGGCGGCAATCTTGCCGCGGGATTCCAAGAGAATCTCGGCATCGCTCTGGATGCCCGTTGCTGCTCTCACCTCGGCGTCGACTACCCCGCCCTCCGCACCCGCGTGCTCGCCGGAGGCACCGATGCGGAGATCTTGGCTTGGGGCCAACAAACCGGCCGCACGCTCACCGAGCACGATCTGCTCATCTGGAACAGCTTCGCCCAAAAACGCGGCTGGCGCGACGATGCCTCGGCCAACCTGATCAAACACAAAGCCGCCGCCGGCCTCGGACATCGCGACGACATCGAAACTTTTTTCGCGTTTTTCGAAGTCGACGAGGGCCGCACTCCGCGCTGAACCGGTCTGCGCCCGCGTTTTTTCCATGCCGCTCTCTCCCACCGCCACGCGCGATCTGCTCGTCAGTCTCGGCCACCATCCGAAACGCGCACTCGGTCAAAACTTTCTCGTCGACGGCAACATCGTCCATAAATCCCTAGCCCTAGCCGGCGTCACTCCTGGCGACACCGTGATCGAAATCGGCCCGGGCTTGGGTACGCTCACCGAGGCCCTGCTGACCGCGGGCGCGCACGTTTACGCCGTGGAACGTGACGAGCGTCTCCACGCCCACCTCGTTTCCACGTTGCTCCCCCAATTTTCCGATCGGCTCCATCTCCTCTTTGGTGACGCCGTTGAATTTCCGCTGGCTGGACTGCCTGCATCGCTGAGCCCGGCCCACACTGCCGGAAATTTTAAAGTCGTCGCAAATCTGCCCTACGCCATCGCGACCCCTTGGCTCGACGGCATCTTGACCGGCCCCTTGCCCGCGACGCTGGTGCTGATGCTCCAACAGGAGGCCGCGCAGCGTTACGCCGCCCAACCCGGAACCAAATCGTTTGGGGCCATTTCAATTTTTCTCCAGGCCGCTTACGCCATCGCACCCGGACACAAAGTCCCGGCGGCCTGTTTTCACCCGCGTCCCGACGTCGAATCGTATCTGCTCCACCTCGTCCGACGGCCGGCTCCCTTTACGTTTGATCGCGCGACCAAGTCAGTCATCCGCGGCTGCTTTCAACAGCGCCGCAAACAGATCGGATCGCTGCTCCGCCACCTTGTTCCGCCCGCAACGGCTGCCGCGTGGCTGGAACATTTCAGCGCTGCCGGGCTCTCAGCTCTCAGCCGGCCCGAGGATATTCCCACCACCATCTGGCAACGCCTTATCTCTCCACCCGTAACTGCGGCTTGAAAGCCAACCGCGTTCCGTTACTCATCATCTTTTCCAACCCATGCGCCGTTTCCCCCTCGCTCTTCTCCTCGCTCTCACCGTCCCCACTCTGCTCTGCGCCCAAGGCGAACCCGCTCCCGAGGCTATGCCTCTCGTGGGCCGGGTCGATGGCCGCACCTATTTTTCACCCACCGGCGCGTTTAAGGTCGCGATCCCGGTTCTCCCGGAACTCGGCGGCACCATCACCGATACGGATAACGTGGTCACTTTTCAGGACGACTTTAACACTCACATCAGCATCGCTTCATTCCCCCAAGACGCCACGCAGCGCTGGGAGATGTCGACCCGGGGTCTGAAGGACTACCTCGTGTATTTCTTCAGTAATTATGTGCTCGGCGATTTCCGGCAGTCCTTTCCCGACGCCTCGATCGAAAGCGCCAAGTTCGTTCCCAGCGCCCTCGAAGGCTCGCTGATCACTTACATTCTCCTGCCCGGCGGCTCGATGTTCATGGATAAACTTCCGATGATCGCCGGCGGTCCGATGCCTGTGGCGAAACGCGGCAACCAGCTTTTCGTCAAAAACGGTCACATCTTCGTCATCAGCATCGAGCTCACCGAGCGCGTGCTCGAACGCACCACCTATAAAAAGACGGCCGCCGAAGAGGACGAACTCCTCCGTCAACGCTTGGCCGAGGTGGTTATCCGCCTCCAGTTCACCAAGCCAGCGGGCAAGTAAGCCGGTCTCGGTCGGCGAAATCCGAATCCCTCCCGTTCCGCGATGTCGCTCGTCGGTTTCGTCTCGTTTCTACTGATCGGTGCTCTCGCCGGCTGGCTCAGCGGGGTGATCATCAAGGGCCGGGGTTTTGGCGCTCTCGGCAATATTTTGGTGGGAATCATCGGAGCATTCCTCGGCGGCCTGCTCTTCGGTATGCTCGGCATCCACGCGAGCGGCCTGCTTGGACAATTGATCTTCGCCACCCTCGGCGCGCTGCTCTTCGCCTGGTTGCTTAGGTTCATCAAACGGTGAGTCACGCCCACCTCCAGCTCCGCCTCGCCACCGCCGCCGATTTGCCGGCCATTGTGGCGATCTACAACAGCATCGTGGCCGGCCGGATGGTGACCGCCGACTTGGAACCGGTAACGGTCGAAAGTCGCCGCGCCTGGTTCGAAGCCCACCAGACGCCCAACCGCCCGCTCTGGGTGCTGACCGATCCGACGGCCCACCACACCATCTGCGCTTGGGCGAGTTTTGATTCATTCTATCTCCGCGCCGCCTATGACGGCACGGTCATGGTCGCGCTTTATCTGGCCGAGTCCTATCGGGGCCGCGGTCTCGGTGGTTGGCTCCTCGATGAACTGATCGCCCGCGCCCCCACCCACGGCATCCACACGCTGACCGGCTACATTTTCGGCCACAACGAGCCCAGCCTCCGGCTCTTCCGCCGCCACGGGTTTATCGAGTGGGCGCACATGCCCGGTGTGGCCGTGCTCGACGGCACCCCGCGCGATCTCATCGTGCTCGGCCGCCGCGTGCCCTGAAGATTTCCAGCTCGGCGGAGACGGTTCAGGCCAGCTTCCGCTGCGCCTCAAATACTCCGCGCAGGGCCAAACTGAGCTGATCTTGCACGGTTTGCAGCGCGCGATACTTCGCCACGTTCTCCTGATTCGGGTGGCACCGCGTGCGCTCGTCGAGCGCGACGACGCCCGTAGTGAAATCAGTGAGTTTGGCCCGTTTGTTGCCCTCACGGATCGCCACGCACCAAGCGGCTTGCAACGCTCCCCCGAGCGCCGCGCCCTCGTCTTCCACCATCGCGACCACCGGCACGCCGAAGATATCGGCCATGAGTTGACGCCACACCGCCGACTTCGCTCCGCCACCAGTGACGCGGATTTCCTTCGCCTTCACCCCCAGCGACGCGAGCCGACGGAGACCATAATTCATGCCCATCGTCACGCCTTCCATCGCCGCGCGGGCTATGTGTCCTGCGCTAAAGTTCTGCCCGCTCAAACCAAGCAAAACGCCGGAGCCCGCCGGCACATTGGGCGTCCGCTCGCCGGCCAGATAGGGCAACAATACCAACCCGCCTGCGCCCGCCGGGGCCGCTGCCACCGCCGCGTTGAGCGCGGCGTGATCGTGGCCAAACAGCGCACGCACCTGCTCGGTCACGGTCGTGACATTCATGGTGCAAAGCAGCGGTAGCCAACCGCCGGTCGAGGAACAAAAGGCCGCGATTTCTCCCTGCGGATCAATCACCGGCTTCGCCGCATGGGCGTAGATCGTGCCGCTGGTGCCGAAACTGGCGGTCAC
>CAMCWW010000016.1:0-44667 GCA_945882935.1 Opitutus sp. GAS368 | reverse complement strand
ACGTACACTTTATTCAATACATCAAGCTCTGCGAGCAGCAGACGGGGCTTGGTTCCGAGTGGGTCCGTGCCCCGCGCCTGACCATCACCGGCGACGAGCGCAAAGCTGTGCTGAAGATTATCCGTGATGGCATCTCCAAGCGCCCAAAGCTCCCGAAACGCAAATGAGGCTGCGGTGATCCCTCGAAATCCGGGGCACTTGTAATGTTAGTCTGCGTCAGATCTTCACCATCAGCGATTCCGTCTTTACGGTAAGGCTGGTGCCCGTAAGGAATCTTTTTTAGGTGGATCGTGATCCGGGTGATTCGACCAAGGGCAAGAAAAAGCGACTGGTTTTTTTTGGTAACTTTCCGTTTCCGCACAAAAACGGCCACCCTTGGCCCGTCCCGACGCGGTCTCATGCGAACACAAACCGCAAAAAGAGAACGAAAAAAACCGGACACAGACCGGACACACGAAAAAAAATTAGCCAAAAAAAGCCTCAAACACTTCCGTAAGTGCTTGAGGCTAAGGTGGCTGCCCGGGTAGGGGTCGAACCTACGACCAAGTGATTAACAGTCACCTGCTCTGCCACTGAGCTACCAGGCATCGTAGTTTGGCTGATTTGATTCACCAAACCGACGGGTGAAAAACAGAATGAGGCGAAGGGTTGTCAACGCTCCATTTGCGCCCGCCGAATAAAAAAAGCGGACACCTCAAACTTTTGATTGCTTTCGACCGGAGCGTTTCTATCTCTTCAACTCTTTTCCATTACGCCTGCCCTCGATTCCCGGGGTCTCAGGGGGACCGAACTCATGAAAACACAGCTCTCGCTTACTGTCACTCCACGCACGCAAACCGGTCGTAGCGCATCGCGCCGGGTTCGTAAGGCCAACGCCATCCCGGCAATTCTCTACGGGAAGCACACGAAGCCAGAAAAGCTTTCCGTTGATACCCCGGAGTTTGTTCGCCTCCTAAAAGTCGTTTCCGGCCGTGCGGTCCTGATCGAGCTCCAGCAATCGGGTAAAGCCGAGAAGGCCCTCTCGTTTTTGCAGGAAATCCAACGAGATCCGATCACGGACAAATATCTCCATCTCGATCTCCAAGAAGTGAAGGCCGATGAAAAATTTGAAATTCGGGTTCCAGTGATGGCGGTTGGAGAGGCGTTCGGCGTTAAAAACCAAAGCGGAGTTCTCGAAATTAATGCTCATTTGCTGCGGGTTCGTTGTTTGCCCAAAGACTTGCCCGAGTTGGTCAACGTGGATGTTTCCGAGCTCAAGGTGGGGGAGACGATCAAGGTCTCGGAGCTAAAACCAATTCCTGGAGTTGAGTTTCTTGAATCCAAGGGTCAGCCAATTGTTTCTTGTGTCGAACCCGTCGCGGAAATCGTCCAGGAAGTAGTAGCAGCAGCAACCCCAGCCGATGGTGCTGTCGCGCCAGCTGCAGGTGCAGCTCCCGCCGCCGGCGCCGCGCCGGCCGCCGGCGACGCCAAAGCAGGTGCGGCACCGGCAAAGGCCGGTGCTCCTGCTGCCGCGTCTGCGGCAGCCAAACCGGGCGCAGCGGCCAAGCCGGCCGCGCCGGCCAAGAAGTAACGGTTCGTCGATCGCTTGGTTGCCTACTCGGTAGGCAATCAGAGCGTGTGTTCTTTGAGTCATGCCCATCTCGCTTGTGGTCGGTTTGGGAAATCCCGGCCGTAACTACGCAGAAACGCGTCATAATCTCGGTTGGATCATCCTAGATGCGCTCGCCAAAAAGCATGGTCTTGTTTGGCAGCACCGGGCGAATTTTGAATCTGAGATTGCTCGTTGGGATGTCAGTCCTGGCTGCACGCGATGGCTGGTAAAGCCACAAACATTCACGAACGACAGCGGACGCGCGGTAGGTGCTCTTGCTCGCTATCACCGGTTCGACAACCACTCGGTTGCGGTCGTTTACGACGATATCAACATTGAGGTGGGTTTGGTAAAGGTCTCGGAATCTGGGAGCGCAGGGGGGCACAACGGTATTGCCAGTTTGCTCGAGCATTTGGGTGAAGGCTTCATTAGATACCGGCTTGGCATTGGCCCGAAGCTTCCGGCGGCGATGGACCTCAAGGATTTCGTTTTGGGAAAATTTTCTTCAGATCACAGTATTCTTTTAAATCAAAAAAACTCTTATTTTATCGAAGGCTTAGAATTGCTGCTGACTCGCGGTCCTTCTTTCGCCATGAATCAACTTAATCGCCGAGAATCTACACCATGAATCCGACCAAACGTAACTACCGCGCCACATTCATTATCGACAATCGCGGAAAGGAAGAATCCGTCGAACAAATCATAGACGGCGTAAAACAAGTCATCACCTCCGCCAGCGGCGAAGTGACGGCGGTTGAAAATTTGGGTCGTCGTGACTTCGTGCGCGTGACCGACCCCAAGCTCACGGGCGCGACCTATGTGCACATCTCGTTCGCCGCACCGTCCGAGGGTCCGGGTCAAATCAAGGAGCGCCTTCGTCTCAACCAGAGCGTTTATCGGACTTTCGTAGAGACGGTTTGAAATTTATCTGCTGAGAGGGCGTGGAGCCATGGCATACCTTAACAAAGTTTTCTTGATTGGGAACCTAACGCGGGATCCTGAGTTGCGGGTCACACCGAAAGGCACCGCGATTTGCCAGTTTGGCTTGGCGGTGAATCGCCAATTTAAGGATGAATCTGGCGCCACGAGAGACGAAACGACATTCGTCGATATCGAAGCATGGGGTAAGCAGGGTGAACTCGTCGCAAAGTATCTCACGAAGGGAAGTCCAGCGATGGTTGAGGGCCGTTTGAAACTTGATCAGTGGGAGGACAAGCAAAGCGGTCAGAAGCGGAGCAAGATGAAGGTGGTTTTGGAGAACGTGCAGTTTCTTTCAATGCGAGGCGCCGGGACCACGGGTGGGCCAGGGGCCCCGGCAGTCGGTGGCTCTTCGAGCGACGACATCGACCAAACTTCCCCGGAACGTCACTCTCCTCCCGCGCGGGGAGGGGCTCCGAAGGCCTCGGCACCGGGAAATATTGATGAAGATGTGCCGTTTTGATTACTTTTCGCATTCCTTTCTCAGCGGTAAAATTTTAAAAACAAAAAATTATGGCAAACAGTGAAATCCTCCTGCTCAAACCCGTCGAAGGCCTCGGCGGTGAAGGCGATCAAGTCAAAGTGCGTGCCGGCTACGCCCGAAATTACCTGCTTCCCCGGGGATTTGCGGCACCCGTAACGTTAGCCAATCGCAAGCAAGTTGATGCGCTCAAGCGCCGCCGGGCGGAGCGTGAGTCACTTGAACTCAACGGTGCGCAAGAACTCGGTAAGAAGCTTGAGAAAACGAGTTTCGCTTTCGCGGTGAAGACCGGTGAGGGCGGCAAAATGTTCGGTGCAATCACCGGCAGTGATGTTCATGACAAATTAACTGCGGCCGGTTTCTCCATCGATAAGAAGCGGATTCTCATGCACACCCCGGTGAAGACGCTCGGGAAACACACCGTGAAAGTTAAACTCCATGCCGATGTCGCCGTTGAGTTGGCGTTCGATGTGGTCTCGGAGAACCCCATCGAAGTGGCGGCTCCCGAGGCTAAGCCAGTTGGAAAAGCTGATCGGAAGTAAGAGAAAGGCGCATGCTGTAACCGGGCCGCGTCGAAAGACGCGGCTTTCGTTTTTTCAAGCCGTTTGAGGACAACTCGGCGTTGCCGAACACACTGTTGTCCTTTCTGATTTTAGGATTCGCATGGCAGAAGAACCCAAATTCCAAAATCGCCGATCGGAGAGTTCGCCGGGCGTTTTTGCCGGACGGACGGCTCCGCATAGCCTAGAAGCGGAGGAGTATCTTCTCTCGTGTTGCCTATTGGATGGTTCAGACGTGATTTCCCGCTGTTTGGAAGCGCGGATCAGGCCGGAGTCGTTTTACTTGGCTGCTCACGGGATCGTCTTCGAACGGTTGCTCGATCTTTACAACCGGCAAACGCCGATCGACGTGGCGGTCTTGGCGGAGGATCTAAAGACGATCAAACAGCTGGATTTGGTCGGTGGTTTTGCGTTTCTGACCCAGATAAGTAGCCGGATTCCAACGACCGCCCAAGCCGGTTATTTCATTGAGAAAGTGCGGGAACTGCACCTGTTGCGGGAGTTGATCCGTTCGGCAACCGGTGCCGTTGAAGAGTGCTACGCGTTCACCGGTGGCATCGACGAATTTGTCGACCAGATCGAGCAGCGAATCTTCAACGTCACCCAAAATCGAGTGAGCGAAAGTGCTAAGCCCATGCGTGAGCCGACGCGTGAGGCCATGAGCGTCATCACAAAAATGATGATGAAGAAAGGTGAGATGACCGGTGTGCCTTCCGGATTTAAGGATCTCGATGCTCTCACTTGGGGATTTCAACGGCAGGAGATGATTATCTTGGCGGCACGGCCCTCGATGGGAAAGACCTCCCTCGCTCTGAACATGGCGGAATCAGCGGCCCTGCCGCTACGTGGAGAGCCGGTTGGGGTCTTGATTTTCTCTTTGGAGATGAGTTCCGCGCAGCTAGCGTTACGCATGCTGTGTTCGCGCGCGCGCGTGAACATGAAGCTCCTGCGCGACGGCTTGTTGTCGAAGAACGGTGACGAGCAGGCGCGGTTGCTATCGGCCGCGGATCAATTCTCGAAGGCACCTATTTTCATCGACGATTCCAGTGCGCTTTCAATTATGCAGCTGCGGGCGAAAGCGCGTCGCATTCATGCCCGCCACCCGTTGGGCTTTATCATCGTAGATTACTTGCAGCTCCTTGCCCCCACCGATTCGAAGATGCCGCGAGAACAGCAAGTCGCCGAAGCTTCCCGCGGTTTAAAGGCTCTTGCGAAGGAACTGAACCTTCCGGTGGTTGTATTAAGTCAATTGAACCGCTCCTCCGAAAAGGAAAACCGAACGCCCAAACTGGCCGACTTGCGTGAATCCGGCTCAATCGAACAAGACGCTGACGTGGTGCTTATGCTCGCCCGCCCCAAAGACGCCGATGAAAAATTCCAAGTCGCCGCCGACTCGGCCGAGTTAATCGTTGCCAAGCAACGAAACGGACCGGTAGGAGAATTGAAGCTTACGTTCCTAAGAGACATCACCCGCTTTGAAAACTACACACAGTAACCCTGCGCGCAGGGTCGCCTGCCTTGCCTTCGCCATTTTTGGATTCTTGTCCGTGGGCTCCTTGCCGGTCCTTGCTCAGTTGCAAGCGCCTGCTATTGGCCAAGAAGCCACTGCTCCGGTATTCAAGGTTGGATCGATTATCGTCAAATTTGTCGGAGCGGCAAACGTCAATGAACAGGTGGTCCGCGCGAACATGCAGGTTCGTGAGGGTGGAGATTTGGACGACACGATGCTCGATCGAGATATCCGGTCTCTCTACCGAACTGGGCTCTTTGAATTCATCGAAATCAAGCGGGAGAGCGTGGACGGGAAATCGTTCAATTTAGTCGTCGAAGTAACTCCGAAATTTCGGGTGCTCGCGCTCAGGTATGAAGGGAATAAACGGGTCAAAGGCACCCGGCTTGAAAAGGAGATCAAGACGAAGCCGAATACCGCGTTGGACGAGCGTCAGGTAAAAGAAGATGCCGAAAAGATCCGGGAATATTACCAAAAAGCAGGCTACAATCAGGTGTCGATTAATTATGCCGTCGAACGAGATCGGGCCACTGGATTTGGTACGGTCGTCTTTAAGATCAAAGAAGGAAACAAGGTTAAGATCTCCGATGTTCGTTTTGTTGGAAACGCGAACGTCAAGGCGAGGGCGCTAAGAGGGGTGATGGAAACGAAGAAATGGTGGATATTTTCGTGGCTCACCGGATCGGGTCGCTTCAAGGATGACGAGTTTGACGACGATTTGGAGAAACTGCGGGACTACTACCGCGAGAAAGGTTATCTTGATGTCGAGATCGCGCAGGAGAACGTGCGGTTTGATTATCCGTCGCCCGAGAAATTGGTGCTCACGGTCAACTTGACGGAGGGGCGCCAGTATCGGATCGGCGAGATATCCTTTAAGGGCAACAAGCTCTTTACTGCGGCTTTGTTAAAGCGCGTAGCTCGCCAGAAGAGCGGCCTCGTTTTTGTCCCGTCTAAACTTGATAAAGACGTCGAGCGCTTGGAGGACTTTTACGGCAAGGACGGTTATTTGGATACCCGGGTTCGACTAACCCGAAAGCCCAACGTGAACACGGGTGATATCGACATCGAATACGCGATCAACGAGAGCGAGAAATTCAATGTTGAATCCATCGTGATCGAAGGGAACTCCAAGACGAAGAGCACGGTGGTCGTTCGTGAACTCGTGTTGGGGCCGGGCGACGTTTTCAGCACGGTCTTGATGAAGATAAGCAAGCTTCGACTTGAGAATACCCGCTTCTTTGAGGACGTGAATGTTACCCCACAGGAGACCAACATTCCTGGGCGTCGGAACATGCGGATCGCCCTCAAAGAGGGGCGCACCGGCAACCTGACGTTCGGCGCGGGGTTCAGTTCGCTTGAGCGGGCGACCATCTTCGCGGAAATCTCCCAATCAAATTTCGATATCTTCAACCGTAGGTCACTGTTTCAAGGCGACGGCCAGAAATTTCGCTTGAGAATGCAACTCGGCAGTCAATCCAGCGAAGTCGTTCTTTCCTTCGAGGAGCCGTGGTTGTTTCAAAAGCAGCTTGCGCTCGGATTTAGCATCTTTCGAACAAGCTCCGACTACAACAGCACCTTCTACAGCCAAGTTGAAACGGGGGCTGAGATTTATCTGCGTAAGCGATTGTTCGAGTTGGTCGAGGGAAAGTTGTCCTACACATATCAGATCATCGAGATCAGAGATGTTTCGAGCAGCGCCTCGAATCAAATTCGATCACTTGAAGGCAAAAACACCGTGTCCAAAGTTGGATTCCAACTCTTGCGTGATACCCGTGATAAAATCATCAACACCACTTCGGGTAATCGCGTAGAAATAAACGCCGATATCGCCGGTGGTCCCATCGGAGGGAGTGATAATTTCTATCGATTCGAGTTTCGCGGATCCCAATTCTTTCCAGTATTCGAAACTCAAGCGCAGGTTTTGTCTCTAATTGCGCGCGCGGGCGTGGTGCAGAATTTCGGCGATTCAAAGGTTTTGCCCTACTACAACGCCTTCTATCTGGGTGGCCCTTATACTTTGCGCGGTTATGAATTTCGTGAAGTGGGTCCTCGGGACGAGTTCGGCGAACCGGTCGGTGGTAAATCCTATGGGTTTTTCAGCGCCGAGTATTCAGTCGATATCGTCAGCCCGATCCGTTTTGCGATATTCTACGACGCGGGCTTCGTGAACAAAGGGGCTTACGATTTCAATCCGGCATCCTACAACGATAACTTTGGATTCGGCTTGAGGCTCTTTGTTGCCGGTGCACCCCTTAGCTTGGATTTCGGTATTCCGATCACGGGCACGGTCCAAAATAAGAAGGGAAATCAGTTCAATTTTTCCTTTGGCACGCGGTTCTGATTTTGATCTGGTCTCTGTCTCATTTCCAAACCCAACATATAATGAAATTCATTCCTACCCTCTCTGTATTCGCGGCTTTCGCGCTCTCTGCCGCGATCGCACACGCTCAGCCCGCGCCCAAGCTGCTCGTGGTTGATATGGCCAAACTCTACGACTCGCACTACAAGACGGAGGAACAGAATTCGAAACTGCGCACAGACGAGCAAAAGGCGCAGGAAGAGATCGAAAAAATGAACAAGGACGGCAACGTTCTCGTCGAAGAATACAAGACCTTGTCGGATCAGTCCAACAACCCTGCATTGACGGCGGACGCCAAGGCTAAATCGCAGATCGAGGCGCAGAAGAAGCTCGAAGAAATCCAACGCAAGAAAAACGAAATCAGCACCTTCGCTCAGAATACCCAAAGATCTCTCCAGCAGCGACTTCAGACGTTCCGTAGTCTGATGCTTGAGGAGATCAGTAAGACCGCAACGGACGTAGCTAAACGAAAGGGAGCCACTTTGTTGTTGGATAAGGCTGGTCCCACCTTGATCGGTGTTTCCAATGTGATTTACGCGGATACGGCCTATGAAATCACCGATGAGGTGATGAAAGAAATAAACAAAGACCGGCCGGCAGTCTCGGCCGTCGCAGTCCCTGCACCGGCGGCTTCTGCCTCGCCTGAGGCTCCGAAGATCACGGTCCCGGGAGTAGCTCCTAAGAACTAAACCCAGCGACGCTTTACGATCTCGCCCCGCTGGGTCAGCGGGGCTTTTTTGTGCCCAAAAATAACACCGACTCTCAACACCTGAATATTGCCGACGGGTCTTTGACCTACACGTTTCCGACGATACGATTCGTATTCTCCGAGGCTCAAATTGCCGATCTTGTCCAAGCTTCTCGAATGCGTGGAGCTACGACGGATATGATTTCCGGTTAGGCCTCTTTGACTCGGGCAACATCCGGTGACCTGTCTTTTTTAGGCAACCCTCGGTCTCGATCGGACGTGGCAAAGAGTCAGGCATCCGTGATTCTGATATCTTCGGATTACGTCGGTAATCCTCGAACTGGTCAGTGCTATCTTGAGGTTTCGAGCCCTTCCGTGGGACTCGCCGAAGTACGTGCTCGAATTGCGTACTTGCTGTGGCCCCGCCCGAAAGCAGGCGTGCACCGGTTGGGCGGCGATTGGCGAGAACGTTGTGATCCCGGAAAGCGCCACGATTGGCTCTGGATGCGTGATTTAAGAAGGGGTGCGGACCGGCGAGCGGGTGTATCTCCAGACCGAGGCGCCCAGGTCTTTCTTGGAAGGGGAGCTATAGTGGGCATGCGAAGGTTCCTGAAATCGGCACGGTGGTGATTGGCAATGATGTCGAGATCGGCGCCAATTCGACCCTCGACCGGGCGTGTTTCAGCAAAACGTCGGTGGGCGATGGTTCGAAGATCGATAATTTGGTTCAAATCGCCCGCAACGTGGAGATCGGGAGGCACTGCATTGTCTGTGCCCAAGTGGGTATTTCGGGGAGCACGACGATAGAGGACTTTGTCGTTGTCGGCGGCCAAGCGGGTCTGGCGGGACATCTGACGGTGCATCGAGGGGCCAAGATTGATGGTCAGGCCGGCGTGAACTCGGATGTTGCCGCGGGGGCTTTTGTGAAGGGTTCGCCGTGTTTACCCTACTTATTGGAGCAGCCTACAAACGTTCTTCGACAAAAGTTACCCGAGCTGTTTCGCCGGGTGGACGCTCTTGAGTCGCAGTTTGGTGACTCTGGCCAAGAAAAGACTTCCGCCTGAACTGCCGGCCCTCAAGCTAACCGACACATGAGCGACTCCCGACTTAAGATTTTCACCGGAAATTCGAATCGGCCTCTGGCTGAAGAGATCTGCCAGGCCATCGGGATGCCTTTGGGGGAAGCGACCGTGACCAGCTTTCCGGACGGGGAGTCATTCGTGAAAATCAACGAGAACGTCCGAGGTCACGACGTCTACATCATTCAGTCAACGTGCCCTCCGACCAATCACCACATGATGGAGCTGCTGATCATGATTGATGCCGCGCGGCGTGCTTCCGCTCAGCGAATCACGGCGGTCCTGCCTTTTTATGGCTACGCGAGGCAGGATCGTAAGGATCAACCGCGCGTTCCGATCACCGCCAAGCTGGTGGCCAACCTGCTGGTTTCAGCCGGCGCCAATCGTGTTCTTACGATGGATCTGCACAGCCAACAGATTCAGGGCTTTTTTGATATCCCGGTGGATCATCTTTTTGCATCACCCGTCTTCTTCGATTATCTGGCCAAAACCCGAAGCGACAAGTTAGTCGTCTGCTCGCCCGATGTCGGCGGGATGAAAATGGCTTCAGCATATGCCGACATTCTTGGAGCTGGATTGGGTTTAGTGGCCAAAAAACGAAAGAACGCCACCACCGTCGAAGCGATCAATGTCGTGGGGGAGGTTGCCGGCTGCGATGTGCTACTGGTCGACGACATTACGGAGACTGCCGGCACGCTGACCGCTGCGGCGAAGATGTTGCGTGATCACGGTGCCCGAAGTGTCCGGGCGGCCGTCAGTCACTGTGTTTTGAACGAAATCGCTTACGAGCGGTTGCGGAGCGGTGTGATTGACGAGTTGATCACCACGAATTCCGTGCCGGTCGACACGCGTGGATTGCTGATTACGGTTCTGAGTATCGCCCCGCTGTTGGGCCAGGCGATTACCCGAATCAACAGCAACTCAAGCGTCACAGGACTTTTTAGGATCAAGGGGTTTTGAGGCACACGGCCACGGTACCGTTTTTGACGGTGGAACAATTCGACCACGTGTCGGACGAAATCATTTCATGAACTCTATGCTTTCTCGGTCGCTGATTTTATTCATCTTTGTTGCGGTATTTTTCACCGGGCTGAATGGGAAAGAAGGCTCGGGGATACAGCCGGTCTTAAAGATCGACCCTTCGCCTGTCGTTGAGGGTAAGGCGTCCGGCATCGTCAGTTATGCGGACGTCATCGAACCTGTGCAGAAGTCGGTCGTTTCGATTTATTCGACGAAGATTGTGAAGCAGCGGGTGGCTAATCCGCTGCGCCAGTTTTTTGGTGACGCTGTGCCGGATTCCGAGCGCAACAGTAAGCAAGAAGGCTTGGGATCGGGCGTGATTGTTTCGGCTGATGGCTACATCTTGACCAATAATCACGTCATTGAAGGTGCCGATGAGCTAAAGGTGTCACTGAACGATGACCGGGAGTTCACAGCCAAGGTTATCGGCGCTGATCCCAAGACCGATGTAGCGGTGATCAAGATCGACGCCGACAATTTGCCGGTCATGACGCTCGCGGACAGTGAAAAACTTCGGGTCGGAGATGTTGTATTTGCCGTGGGTAATCCCCTTGGAGTCGGGCAGACTGTCACAATGGGGATCGTTTCCGCGAAAGGCCGCAACCAACTCGGCTTACTCGAAAACGTGGCCGGCTACGAAAACTTCATCCAAACCGACGCCGCAATAAACATGGGCAATTCAGGCGGTGCTTTGGTTGACGCCAGAGGTCGCTTGGTCGGCGTCAATAGCGCCATCATTTCTCCTTCGCGCGGAAACATCGGAATCGGTTTTGCGATCCCAATCAATTTTGCCGCAAGTGTCATGCGCAGTCTGATCGAGACAGGTACCGTCACCCGAGGCTACCTGGGCGTTACAACTGAAACCGTAACGGCTGACGTCGCGGAGCAACTCGGTTTGCCGAAAGATGCCAAAGGCGTGGCGATCACCGACATCTCCCCAGACGGCCCGGCGGATCAAGCCGGCCTTAAGCGGAGCGACGTGATTCTGATGCTCAACGGAAAATCCGTAAGCTCGCTCGAAGAACTGCGTTTGGCCGTCGCCCAGATGGCCCCGAACTCGAAAGCGAAGGTTAGGTTAATGAGGGATGGGAAAGAAATGACGCTCGACGTCACGCTGGGTAAGCTGTCCGAAAAGCCCGATGAGCTGCTGGCCGGGGTGAACGCCGCGAATTTGGACGATGAACAACGACAGAGGAGCGGCCTTGAAGCCCGGGTGAACGGCTTGGTCATCACCGACGTTGAGTCCACTTCACCTTTCGCCGACCGGATATTTCCGGGCATGGTCATCATCGAAATCAACCGCTTGCCGGTGGTTAATCTGGCCATGGCCAAGCAATCCCTCGTCCCAGGCCGCAATCTCCTCTTGGTTAACTTTCGCGGCGCCTACCGGTTTATTGCAGTGTCGGTAAAATAATGTGAGGCGGGTGGGGCGCCTCATCCCGAAAATCTGGGTAAGTTTTAACTCCCGGGTTTCTGCACCGGGATCTTCATTAGCGACTCCGGCACCGCATCGGCGGCATACGTGGGGAAGCTGAGTTCCAACAAAGATAGAGCTGGAATCGCAAATCGTGCGCTGCCAGCGCTGCGATCAACCAGCATGGCTACGGCACTTGAGGCACCGCCGGCAGCGCGAACAATCTCGAGGCACTCAAGCACGCGGCCTCCCCGGGTCACTACGTCCTCAACGATCAAAATTCGTTCACCCGGCTTAAGCGTGAAACCCCGGCGTAACACCAGCACGTTGTTCTCTTTCTCGGCAAAAATATAGCGGGCTTTGGCCTGCCGAGCGACCTCCTGCCCAATCACCAAGCCGCCCATCGCTGGCGCCAGAACGGTGTCGAACTGGATTCCGGCGCCGCGCACTTTCGCCAAGAGCAACTCGGCCAAGCGTTCGACAGCGTCCATCTGCTGGCAAACTTGGGCGCATTGGAAATAATGTCCGCTATGCATCCCGGAGCGGAGCACAAAGTGCCCACTCAAAAGAGCTCGGGTACGGGTGAAGATTTCGAGAACCTCGTTTCGCTCGTTAGCCATGTCGGGACAGTGGTAAGCTGAAGGAAAAAAACAAAATCAAAGTCACAGGGATAAAACTTTCTCCTGAGTTGGGTGCCTTTTTCGCTGCTGAATGAGCAGAACCACTAGCAACCATCGCGGCGCAAAGGCTTGGGCGGTGAGATTTGAACGGCGTGACCTCTACCCGCCGGTCCTTGTGCCGCTCGTTGAAAGACGCGTATTCGTTACCCCAGCCCGCGGCGCTGAACGCTCTCAGTCCATCGGCTATGGCCTGCCGGCTCAGGAGATTTGTGAAAATTGTGAACAACTTAAGCGAGTTTTGACGGTTCTTTGCTTGACGGAAATGGGCTAAAATGGGTTGAAATGGGGCGTTGTGGAGCATTTCACTGCTTCTCACCCCATGGCGCAAACCGGCAAAGCATTTTATACGGGCCTGTTCAGGCACACCCTCGACGAGAAAGGTCGTTTAACGATCCCCTCGGCGTGGCGTTATGCGCACGAAGAGAGCGACACGTTTCTGGCGACGCCGCATCCGGATGGTTACGTCGCCGTTTTGCCGCCTTCAGAAGTGGAAAAACTCCATGCCAAGATCGCCCAGATGACGCTGAGCGATGGAGCCGGTCAGGATTTTGCCGCACGATTCTTTGCTCGGACCCAATCGTTCTCATTCGATAAGCAAGGTCGGGTCGGCGTGAGTGCCGAGTTATTGTCCTTCGCCGGAATTGGTAAAGACGCAGTGCTGGTCGGCTCGTTGACCAAATTTAATCTCTACGCACCCGCACGGTGGGAAAAGGTCGAGGCGCGAACCTCGGACGCAAGCTTTGGCGATGTGATGCGCCGAATCGGAATCTGACCCCGTGCGCCGCATCGCCAAAGCTTCCGCTGCCCAGCTGCTCTTGTGCAGGGCCGTCCCCGGGCGCGTCGCCGTTCGCCGGGCGGTTCCAGCGTGGATCGATGCAGAGCAAGGTCTCGATTTCGCGGCGTTGGCCACGCCCGCTGTCAGCTCGCGGGTTCGGGTCGGGTTAGTCCTGCGCGCGGTGCCTGCCCCCCAATCCAAACATCTCCGACGTTCTCACCATGTCCGCGGCGTTTGTTGAACCCCATTTGCCCTCCATGGTTCCCGGCCATCAGCCTGTTCTCTTGCGTGAGACGTTGGCGTGGTTGAGCCCGCGCCCGGCGGGACGTTATTTGGACTGCACGTTTGGTGGCGGCGGCCACTCGAAGGCGATGCTCGATGCGGCCCACAATGTTTCGGTGGTCGCGCTGGATCGTGATCCTGCCGCCGTAATGCGGGCCGGTGAGTTATCGGAGATTTACGGTTCTCGATTTACGCTCATCGACTTGGATTTTGGCCGGCTTGATGAAATCGAACCTTCGAATTTCGACGGGATTCTTTTCGATCTGGGCGTTTCGTCATTTCAGATCGACGACGTTGAGCGCGGTTTCTCGTTCCGTTGTGACGCTCCGGCCGACATGCGGATGGACCCGCGCGTGGGCGTGTCCGCCAGTCAGTGGCTGGAAACGGCGACTGAGGAAATGCTGGTGCGGGCGATTCGCGATTTTGGTGAGGAGCAAAACTGGCGTCGGGTCGTCCGAGCGATTGTCGCGGCGCGTGCGACTGGGGCGCTGGCTCGCACGGCGTCGCTCGCCGCGCTGATCTCCGAGGCGATCCCCCCACGCGATCGCCACACATCCAGAATTCATCCCGCGACCCGTGCTTTCCAAGGGATCCGCATCGCGGTGAACGACGAACTTGGAGCCATTGACCGGGCCTTGCCGGCGGCATTTGCGAAGCTGGCGCCTGCCGGCGTCTTGGTGGTGATCAGCTTCCACTCGCTCGAAGACCGACCCGTGAAGCAATTTTTCCGCCGGCAATGCGGCCAGCCCGAGGGTGCCCACGATTCGTTGCCGCAGGACCTGCGCGCAAAATTCGCCGAGCCTCTCACGCGCAAGCCCGTGACGCCGTCCGACGAAGAGATCGCCGCCAATCCCCGTAGCCGTTCCGCCAAACTGCGCGCCCTGAGGAAACTTTAACGCTTCGCCTCATTCTTCCCGCTCCAGACCCGCTCATTTATTCCCCATGCGCACCACCAACCACGCCTTCGTGAATCAATTTGTGATCTACACTCTGCTGACCATCTGCTTCAGCGGATCGATCGGGTTGGGCACCGTCTGGATGCGGCATCAGATCTCGATCACGGCCAATGCAAACAAGGTGCTTGAGGCCCGCCTCGCCGAGCTGAAACGCCACCTTGCGGAAACCAACACGGCGATAGAAATCCAACAAAGCCCGGCGGTGCTGAGGCAGCGCAATGCCAGCATGAATCTCGGGCTGATTTTGCCCGAGGTGCAGAGCGTCACGGAGAGCCCGACCTTGCGGCT
The DNA here is from genome assembly GCA_945882935.1 of Opitutus sp. GAS368. Lineage (GTDB taxonomy): Bacteria > Verrucomicrobiota > Verrucomicrobiia > Opitutales > Opitutaceae > Tous-C4FEB. The sequence goes on along the minus strand of CAMCWW010000016.1, from coordinate 30,006 downwards.
TGTCGCCAAATCGAGTCGGGCTCTGCTCAATGATCGCGCTGTGCCTGTAACCTTTAGGCTCGCTGCCAAGGAGTGACTATGTCGAAAGGTTTCGCCTCAAACTCCCGTCAGCTGATCCTCGCGACATTCGTGCTGCTGAGTTTCGCCGGGGTGGGGGCGCGGCTCGTTTGGTTGCATGTTATTGATCGGGATTCCTTGCTGGGCTTTGTCTCCAAGGCGCGCTTCAAGATCGATCCAATTCCGGCTCGGCGCGGTGACATCTTGGATACCAATGGCGCGAAACTTGCGACGAGCCGTTCCCTGATCATCTTGGGAGTGGATCCTCAGGTTTTGCGTAAAGAGGACGAAGCCAAATGGCCCCGGCTCGCCAGCTTGATTGGCCTGCCACCCGCTGAACTGACCAAGATTTTTAACACGAAGAACCGACCGGTTGATAGTGCCGCGGCTAGCCGCCGCTCTGATGCAGAATCGAATCAGCGCGGGGGCGAGACGGCACCATTAAAGTTCGACCTCATGGCTGCGACGGCCAAAGCCGATGTTTTGCTCCAAGCGAATACTGACGACGAAGCGGAAGAAGAAACGGACATCGATTCCTCCGGGGGCCGGCCGATTCGCTGGGCGAAGTTGAGCGATACGATGACCGAATCCACGTTCGCGGAGATCAACGCGCTTGGGGTCAAGGGCGTCTACGGCAAGCGGGTTTACCGGCGCGCTTACCCGAACAATGCCTTGGCCGCGCACATCATCGGCTACGTCGATCGCGAAGAACGGGCCGTCACCGGTATCGAACGATACGCCGACAGTTATCTCCACGGACACAACGGTTGGATTGAATCCGAAAAAGACGGCAAGCGAGAGGAGCTCGCCCAATTCCGCAGCCGTGAGGTTCCGGCTTCAGACGGCTACAGTGTAAAGCTTTCGATCGACGCGGTGGTGCAGCAGATTGTCGACGAGGAACTCGCCGCCATCGCAGCCAAGTTTGCGCCCGAGAAAGCCACGATTATCGTCAGTGACCCGCGCACCGGCTTCATCTTGGCGCTCGGGAACTACCCGTCGTTCGATCTCAATCGCTACAACCTGTTGTCGAAGGAAGAGGAGGGGCGAATGCGCAACATCGCTTTGGCTGACATGTATGAGCCCGGCTCGGTCTTCAAGATCGTCGCGGCGGCCGGGGCAATGAACGAAAGCCTCGTCACCGCCCAAACGACGTTCGACTGCAGTCGTCCGACCGTTGACTACAAAGGCCGGACGAGGAGTTTGCCAAAAGATGATCATACTTACGACCACCGCCTTTCGGTCGCGGAGATTGTAGCCCGATCCTCGAACAAGGGGGCCGCGCACCTCGCCATGGCGATGGGCGACGAACGGTTCTACAATTATGCACGGGCCTTCGGCTTCGGCCGCACCACCGGATTTCCGAACCTCGGCATCGAAACGCCGGGGATGCTCGCCTCACCAAAAAATTGGGATGGTCTCACAATTACCCGGATGCCGATGGGGCATGCGGTGGCCGCGACCCCGTTGCAGATGCATCAAGCCATGTGCGTCATCGCGAGCGGTGGATTTCTGATCAAGCCCAGCGTGATTCGCCAGGTAACCGACGCTGCGGGCGAAATCGTCTTTCGTTTCGAGGGGCGGGTCGGTGAGCGCGTGGTATCCGAGCACGTAGCCCGTGAGGTTGCCCGGCTCTTACAAGGAGTGGTGGCAAAAGGAGGCACGGCGCCCGATGCGGCGATCAAAGACTACGAGGTCGCTGGAAAGACCGGCACGACCCAAAAGATCGTTAATGGTGTCTACTCCAACCGGGCTCACGTGGCGTCCTTCGTCGGATTCCTGCCGGCGTCCCGGCCGCAAGTTGCGATCTCCGTAATCATCGACGGCGCAAAGCTAAATCTCATCAGGGGCGCGGCGTATGGTTCAAAAATTGCCGCCCCGTCGTTCACGCTCATCGCCGAGAAGCTCATCCGGCATCTCGACATCAAGCCCGTCGCACCGTCGGTCGCGGCGTCGGGTTCGTTGCTGGCGACAAACAGAGTTCGCTGATGCTTGGCTATCTTTCATCCAATCATGCTTTGATCGCCGCGTTCGCGCCTCGCCAAGCGCGTCGCACGCGGCACGAAACGCTTTCCCTCAATCGTGTCTTCAAGCAGGCGCCGAAGCTCGCCGACTATTTTGAGGACGTCGAAATCCCCGAACTGAAGGGGAGCCTGGACCGCCCGATCTCCGGTGTCGCTTTTGACAGTCGGCGGGTTTTGCCGGGAAATGTTTTCTTTGCGATTCCCGATCTTCGTCGCGGCGCGGGTAACTCGATCGACGAGGCGGCCAGTCGTGGTGCGGTTGCGATTGTCACAGAGACCATGCCGGCGTTTCCACCGTCGAAGGTCACTTTCATTCAGGTGGCCGATGCCCGGGCGGCGCTCGCGCGGTTCGCGCAGCGCTACTTTAAATTCCCTGACCGCGACCTTTCCGTCGTGGGCGTCACCGGCACGGCCGGAAAAACGACCGTGGCGCACTTGATCAAATATTTCCTCAGTGGCGATCAACGGGTGGGGCTTATCGGCACGATCAATTACGATTTGGGCGCGCGCGTCGTCCCTGCGTATCGCAGCACGCCGGAGTCGCTCGATATCTACGGCATGATGGCTCAAATGCGCGATGCCGGTTGTCGCCAGGCGGTGCTCGAAGTGACCGCCGGAGGCATTGGCCAAAAACGCGTGCACGGCGTCCAACTGGCAGCCGCCGTGTTTACGAACCACGCCGATGGGAATGAAGCTGGAGCCGGTTCACCCGCGGCTGATTTCGGGGTGAAGCTGCGCCTCTTTTCCGGAGAGGCCGGCCCCCTTCCCAAAGCGGCCGTTGTGAACCTTGATGATTCGTTCGGCGCGGCGCTGCTGTCGGCGCTCCCGCCTGAGGTTCGCCGGGTAACTTTCGGTGAAAATGCTTTCGCCCAAGTTCGGGCTGCAAATGTCGCATTCACCTCCAGGAACACGACGTTCACGCTGGTTTGGCCCGGCGGGGAGATGTCGATTGATTCACCGCTGATCGGACGTGCAAATCTCAGCAACCTTCTCGCCGCCGTCGCCACCGCTTGGAGTCTGGGGCGTGATCCTGTGGTCTTTTTGGCCAAGCTTCGTGCGTTCAAAGGCGTTCCCGGCCGCATGGAGCGCATCGACGCAGGGCAGTCGTTCAATGTGTTCGTCGACTATGCCCGCACGTCTGACGCGATCCGTCAGTCGCTCGGGGTATTGCGCACACTCACGTCCGGTCGCTTGGTTGTCGTCTTTGGTAGCGGCGAAAATCTAAACCGCGCCGCCCGATCGCAGTTGGTGCAAACGGTGCAAAGCTTGGCGGAAATTTCGATCGCCACCGCCAACAATCCTGGTGCCGAACCGGTTGCCGACAGTTTCGCGGAGATGAAGGCAGGTGTCAGCGACGCCGAGCGGATCGAATGGATTGCCGATCGTCGCCGGGCGATCGCGCGGGCCATCGAGATCTGCGAGCCGGGAGACACTCTGCTCATCACTGGGAAAGGCCATGAAAGCTATCAGAAACTGGCCGACACCGTCGTGCCATTCGACGACCGCGAGGTTGTTCGAGAGCTCATCGTCAGCGCTACGGAAAAGTCCTGATGCTCGCTTTTGATCCCACGCAACTTGCCCGCTGGACGTCCGGAAAGTGGACGTCGATCCCGGTCGTGCCCCTACGCGGATTCAGCATCGACTCGCGCGGCACGCGCGCGGGCGAGGTGTTTGTCGCGCTCAAGAGCTCGACCCGCGATGGTCACGACTTCGTCGCCGCCGCGGCAGCGCAGGGCGCAGCGGCCGCACTTGTCGCCGTGGCGAATTCCTCGCTTAGCCTGCCGCAACTTGTAGTCGCCGATCCGCTCACGGCTTTTCAAGCGATTGCCCGCGAGCATCGGCGGGTATTCTCCGGGCCGGTCGTCGGCATCACCGGCAGCGCGGGCAAGACCTCGACCAAGAATCTTCTTACTTTGTTGCTCGGTGGTTCTGCGCCTGAGGAGCCGGTGCTTTCAACCGAAGGAAATCTCAATAATCACCTCGGCGTTCCTCTCACGCTGACCCGGCTGGATCCGGCCCGGCATCGATTCGCGGTGATTGAAGCCGGCATCAGCGCGCCGGGCGATATGTCGACCTTAGCCTCAATGATTGAGCCCGACCTCGCGCTTACGACGCTCATCGGTCCGGCGCATATCAAGGAATTGGGTTCGCTTGAGGGCGTCGCGCGCGAGAAATCGCGGTTGTCCGCTTCTGTCCGATCAGCCGGTGTGGCAATCTTTCCCGCCCAGTGCGCGGGCTTTGGACCGTTCCGTGAGCTCGGCGTTCGCCAGATGATCATCGAGCCGGCGGAGGTTATCCGGCCGGTCGCCCCACCCATTGATCGGGTTTACTTTGTGACCACCCAGCGGGGAAACACCACGGCCATCGCGCTCGCCAATGGTGAGCATCCGCCCCTCACTTTTACCTTTTGCCGGGTAACCGATGGCATGGCGCAGAATGCGGTTATCGCGATTTGCGCCGCGCTTAGGCTCGGGGTGACTCGCGACGACATTCAAGCTCGGCTTGCTGCCTACGCTCCGGGCCCAATGCGGGGAGAGTGGCGAAATACTTCGGAGAACGTGTTCTATCTTGATTGCTACAATGCCAATCCGGCTTCGATGCATGACGCGCTTGGAACGTTTTGCGCGGTCGCTCCGCAAACTTCGCACCGTCTTTTCGTGCTCGGCGGCATGGAAGAGCTGGGACCACTCGCGGCCAACCATCATCGCGAGTTGGGGCGGGCGTTGGCGCTGCGTCCCGGCGACGAAGTGGTGACGATCGGAGACCACGCGGCCGAGGTGTTCGCCGGAGCGTTGGAGCGGGGCAATCAAGCCACGGCCGTGGCGATTGCCACCGACCTCTCGGACATCGCCGACCGAATCAATCGTTTCCGCGGTGCAATCTTCGTGAAAGGCAGCCGCCGATACGAACTCGAGCGCGCTCTGCCGGCGACCCTCGTACCCGCCTCCGCCCATGCTTAGTTATCTGGCAGAATACTCCGACCAATTCGGACCTCTCCGTGTGCTCCGTTACATCAGCGTGCGCACCCTTGGAGCCACGGGGACGGCGGCGATCATCGGATTTATCATTGGTCCGTGGCTGATCCACCAGTTGCGCCGGTTGAAGTTTGGCCAGCACTACGATGACGATCGGACCGGGGACCTCGCGCAGCGTTTCGACAAAAAGAATACGCCCACGATGGGGGGCTTGCTCATCTTCGGTTGTGTGTTCCTGAGCTCGGTGCTGTGGGCGACGCCCAATGTGTGGGTCGTGACGGCGCTCTTTGTTTATGCCGCGCTCACCGCCGTGGGTTTTCGAGACGATTACCTGAAGGTGGTGCACAAAAACCGCGACGGCATCTCTTCGCGCGAGAAAATTTTTTGGCAAACGCTGATTACGGTTCTCGCCTTGGCCGTGCTGCTTTGGCACCCGACCAGCGCCGGCAAAATCCGCGAGCTCTGGATCCCGTTCATCAAGCATCCCGTGCTGGTATTCTCCGGCATCTTGGGTCTGCCCGCCCTGTTTATCTTCATTTACCTGTGGCTCGTGGGTTTTTCCAACGCGATCAACCTGACCGACGGGCTCGATGGTTTGGCGATCGGCTGCACGATCAGCGTCGCGCTGGTTTACGGCATTATGGCGTATGCCGCGGGCAACATTCTCATCTCGGAATATCTCTTGATCAGCTACGTGCCGGGCACGGGCGAACTCACCGTGCTTTGCGGTGCGTTGGTCGGAGCCGGCGTGGCCTTTCTTTGGTATAATTCCCATCCGGCGGAAGTTTTCATGGGCGACACGGGATCTTTGGCCCTCGGCGGGTTGATCGGAATCATCGCCTTCATGGTGCAGCAACCGCTCACCCTGATTATCGTCGGCGGCGTATTCGTTTGGGAGGCGGCGTCGGTCATCATCCAAGTCGGCTACTTCAAATATACCAAACGCCGGAGCCCGACCGGGCAGGGAAGTCGCTACTTCCTGATGGCTCCGATCCATCATCATTTTCAGAAAAAGGGTTGGCCCGAGACCAAGGTTGTCCTGCGGTTTTGGGTCCTGTCCTTGATCTTCGCTCTGATCGGTCTCGCAACGCTGAAGATCCGATAATTATCGCCCCACTGAAAAGCGCATAGAAAACCAAAAACACTGCCTCTCCTAACCTCGCTCCCAATTACTCCCATGTCTCTCACCACTCCCGTATTCCTTCGCCCGTTGCTAGCTCGTCCCGTTGCAATCCTCGGTGCCGGTGCGTGCGGACGTGGTCTCACCGCCTTGTTGGATAAACTCGGGGTCGTTGAAACTCAGGTTTATGACCAAGCCCATGGCACAGCGTTTGATTTCAACGTGGACGCCGCCGAGCGATGCGGGTTGGTGATTTTTTCATCGGATTTCCGCTCCGATCATCCGTGGCTGGTGACCGCGAGGGCGGCCGGATGTGAGTGCATGGGTGAACTCGATTTTGCGGCGCTCTTTTGGCGCGGTCAGGTGATCGCGGTGGCCGGTTCCGAAGGACGCGAGACTCTGGTAGAATTCCTTGCCTTCGCTCTGAGGAGCAACGGTTTTGAGGCCAGCGCCGTTTGCGACCGAGGCTATCCCTTCGCTCAACTGGTCGCCGAATGCGGTGGCGGGTCGCTCGCGGCAGCGGAGAAAATTGCCGTCTGCGAGGTGAACCCAAGCCAAGCCGGAACCCTACGGCATTTCCGTGCGGATGCCACGCTTTGGACGAGTTATTCCGAAGCTGATTTCGATGGGTATTCAAATCCTGCGGCCTGCTTTGCGGCCAACTGGACCCTCGTTGCCTGCACGGCTCCGGGCGGCTTCGTCGCGGGTAGCTCCGTGCAAGTCTTCGCCTCACGTTGGCATCTCCCGCTGCCGGCTCGTGCAGTCGTGGCGACGGTGGCGCAGCCCGCCGATCCACTCCTCGCTGAAACTGTCTTCGCCACGTATCCCATGCGGGAGAGTTTTGTTTTGGCCGCTGCTTGGTGGGGGGCCGCCGGTTTCCAACCTAGTGAACTTTACGCCGCTGCCCGCACCTTCCGACTCGCTCGGAAATGCCCGAGCTCCGATGTTGAAACGGTGGAAACAGCACGCGGGTTGAACTCCAAAATTGCCGATTTCTTGAGCACAGATGTTTCGCCTAGAAACTCCACTGCGCTGCACGCTATGACTCTGCTAAATCGTCCATATTGATCGTGCGTTTCTCACCAAAGCTAACATAAATTCCCCTATGAAAATCCTCCGTGTATTCGGCGTCGTCGTGGGCATCCACCTCTTTGCGCTCATGCTTATTTTTGCCAATCCGGGCTGTAGCTCCACGAGCAAACCGGCCCCGAAGCCCGCGGAGACTGCTTTGGCGCCGGCGCCTTCCGCTCCCGTGGTAACGGTTCCGGTCGGCGGTGCCGCCGACGCGTCGTCGATCTCGGCTGCGCCGATCGGGTTTGATCCCACTGCGCTCGCCGTTGCCGGAGTCCGCTACTCTCCGACCCGTCCCGGCACGCCGGCTGCGAGCGCCATCGTCGCTGCGCCCGTAGCCGATGTCACCCCGGCTACGACTTACCCAGTCGCAAAGGGCGATAGTCTTTGGACGATCGCGAAGAAGAATCAACTGACGGTCGGTGAACTTGCCGCCGCAAACAATCTCAAGCCGGCAAGCACCCTCCGGCTCGGTCAAAAATTGATTATCCCCGGCAAAGCTCCGGTGTCCGGAGGAGCCGGCACCGCCCAGCCTTCGGCGGCGTCAATAGTTCCGATGGCGACACCGGCAAATGGCGTGACACCCGCAGACGCAGCCAAGGCCAAGGGCGAACCCACTTCCCATACCGTCAAAATAGGTGAATCTCTCGGCACCATCGCCCGCAAATACGGTGTTCGTCAGGGCGACATCGCGGTGGCCAACAACATCACGGATCCGCAGAAAATAATCGCCGGACAGATTCTCTCCATCCCCGGTGGGCAGGCGGCCTCTGGCGGCAAAGCTAAGGCTGCTGCGAAGCCCGCTGACCCTGTCGCCAAACCGGCCGAGCCCGCCCGATCCTATTTTGTGGTGCCCCCCGTTGAGCAAGATCTCGACGCCGGACTCAAGCCGGTGCCCGTGACCGAAGTGCCCGTCATAAGGGTCGACGATCCCGCGGCGCCCGCGCCTAAACCAGCGCCCTGATCGGCCGCCAAACTGCGAACGCCACACCGCGAACCTTGTCTCATCGCCGCGCTCACCTCGCATTCTGACCGACCGTCGATGTCGCCCGCGTCCGTCGCACCTTCCCGAGCCAGTCTCTTCGTCAATCCAGCCGCATTGATCGCGGTCTGTTGCATCGGCCTCACGATTCTCGGGCTGACGATCTTGTTCAGTGCCAGTGCCTCGTTTCGGCAGGGGCCCTACTTCTATCTTAACAAGCAACTGATCGGCGTCCTCCTTGCCGGCGTAGTGTGTTTCGTGGCGAGCCGCGTCAACCTTGACTATGCGCGTCGCTACTCGTGGTGGATTGCCGGCATCACGCTCTTTCTCCTCGTGGTGGTGCTGATTCCGCACATCGGAATTGAGGTGAAAGGTAGTCGCCGCTGGCTTGGCTTGGGGCCCGTTCGCGTGCAAGTTTCCGAGTTCGCCAAACTCGGTTTGGTCTTCTGTCTCGCGCATTATCTCGCGCTCAATCAGACGCGAATCGCCGATCTAACGCGCGGCTATCTCTATCCGCTCGCGATCATCGGTGCCTTTGCGGGCCTCATCTTGCTTGAGCCCGACTTTGGCACGGCGGCCCTTGTGGTCATCGTTGGCCTTACCATGCTGTTCCTCGCCGGAGCCAAGTGGCGCTACATCGTGCCCACGGTCGCTTTGGTCGTCTCGGCGTTCACCATTTTAGTCGTCAACAATCCCAACCGCTTGCGCCGGTTTTTGGCCTTTCTCGATGTTGAGGGCAATAAGCAGGGCGGCACTTATCAGCTCTACCAAGCACTGGCCGCCTACGCGGCCGGAGGCACGGACGGCGCCGGTCTCGGCCAGGGACGTCAGCAACTCAACTTTCTGCCCGAGGCGCATACCGACTTCATCTTTGCCGTCATCGGCGAGGAATTGGGTCTTTGGTTCACGTTGGGTGTGGTTGTGGTCTTTGCAGTGATTTTTATCGCGGGATTGGTCCACCTTCGGCGCGCCCCCAATCTGTTTCACTTCCTGCTGGTGGTGGGCTGCCTCATGTTGATCTGCCTCCAAGCCATCGTGAATCTCGGCGTGGTTACCGGGGTTTTTCCAACCAAGGGTATGTCGCTTCCGTTTATCAGCGCCGGTCTCTCCAACCTGCTGCTGATGGGATTGCTGGTCGGCATCTTTCTCAACACCCAGCGCACCTGGGGCCGCGCGGTTCTGGCCGAAGACTCGCGCGCGATGCGCGAAGTATCGGTATGAGCCACTTTCTCATTTCTTGCGGCGGCACGGGCGGTCATCTCTCACCGGGCATCGCGTTGGCCGAGGGGCTGGCGGAGCGCGGTCACGCTGCGACGCTCCTGATCAGCGAGAAGAAAGTCGACGCGCGGCTGATTGAAAAATACCCGCACTTGAATTTCGCCCGGATTCCCGGCTCGGGGTTTGCCTGGCACCCGCTGCAACTGGCCCGGTGCATCGTTTCTCAATTGCGGGCGTTGCGGTTTTGTCGGCGGCTCATTCGCGAACGTTCGCCGGATGGCATCGTCGGCTTTGGCGGATTCACTTCAGCACCCGTGGCGCTGGCGGGGCGGCTCGCGGGTTTGCCAGTGATGTTGCATGAGTCCAACCGGGTGCCCGGGCTTGCGATCCGCACGCTCGGTCGATTTGCGACCCGGGTCTATCTGCCACCCGGGGTGCACCTCGGCAATGTCCGTGCCGCCGCGACCCGATATGCGGGACCGCCCGTCCGCCGTGAAATCGTGCGCACGCCGCAGGCCGCAGCGCGGGTCGCTCTCGGATTGGATCCTGCGCAAAAGCTGCTTGTTCTGCTCGGTGGCAGCCAAGGGGCGAGTGCACTCAACCAGTGGGCCCGTGACCACGTCGCTTCGCTCGCACACGAGGGGGTTCAGCTCTGTTGCGTGACGGGCCTGGGGAAGGGCGCGGCCGAGAATCTCGATCTGAGATCGAAACTCGGCTCGCCGGTGCGCTCGGTGTTTATCCCGTTCAGCGACCGCGTGGCCGAACTGCTCTCGGCGGCGGATCTGGTGGTTTCCCGGGCTGGAGCCGGCTCAATCGCCGAACTCATCCGATGTGAAAGCCCGGCCATTCTCATCCCGTTTCCCCACGCGGCGGATGACCACCAACGCGCCAACGCCTCATTCTTCGAGCGTCAAGGCGGCGGCATCGTCGTCGAACAGTCGGGTCTTGGGCATCTCCGGGCTGAGGTGCTTGAGCTGATTTTCAACGATTGGTTGCTCCGGAAATTTCGCGGCAATCTCCGGCGAATGGATCGGGCGAACTCGCTCGACCTGATGTTGCGGGATTTGGAAGCACTCACCGCGCCGAGCGGGGAGCCCCGCCGGGCGATAAACACCGTCGCCAGATGATGAATGCGACGGTTTCGAGACTCCCGGGTGACGTCGCGTTTTGGGACGAATTCTTGGCGGCGGTTCGCCCGCGCCTCGGTGAAACCACGAAGTTTACCCGCGAAGAATCGCTCGCGGCGAAAACCACGATCCGGATCGGGGGGGCCGCGCGTCTCTATGCCGAGCCCGGTTCGGTTCGTGATTTTCAGACGCTGATGGTCGCGGCGGCCGCAGCGGGCATTCCCGTTTTCCCGCTGGGCCGGGGTTCGAATCTGGTGGTCCCGGATGAAGGCGTTGCTGGCCTTGTTCTCTCGTTGGCGCACGAAGCGTGGGCGGTTTTCGAGCCGCGCGACGACGGGCTTTTATGGGTCGGGGCCGGTCTTCGACTGAAAAACTTATGCGGCTTGGCGGCCAAAGCCGGACTCACGGGGTTTGAGTTTCTAGAAGGAATTCCGGGTAATGTCGGGGGTGCCTTGCGGATGAACGCCGGGGCGATGGGCGGGTGGATGTTCGATGTGGTGGAGGAGATGCGGTTCATTTCACTGGATGGAACGGTGCGCACCGCGAGTCGCGCCGAGATGCACGTCGATTACCGCCACTGCGCCGAACTTCAAACTGCGATCGCGCTCGGCGCTTTGCTCCGGCCGGTCGCGCCTGCCGATACGGAATCGGTTGCCCGGCAGATCGACGTCTACAAAAAAAAGCGGCAGGAATCCCAGCCGCGGGACCCGAGTGCAGGCTGCATTTTCAAGAATCCACCCGGGAACTCGGCCGGCCGGCTGATCGACCAAAGCGGCCTCAAAGGGGAGCGGGTAGGGGACGCGGAGGTTTCACCCATTCATGCCAATTTCATCGTCAATCGCGGGTCGGCCACCAGTGCCGATCTGATTGCTTTGGTGCGAAAGATTCGAAAGCGCGTTGTTGACGCCCATGGAGTCGAGCTCGAACCGGAGGTTTTGCTTTACGGCAAGGAATGGCGCGACGTGCTTTAAACCTTTCATCACTTAAAAATGACGCCAACCCCGATCATCGCCGTGTTTGCCGGTGGGATTTCCTCCGAGAGAGACGTTTCGCTCGGCTCCGGTCGCTCCAGTGCGGTCGCGCTCGCGCGGTCGTTTCCCACGCAGCTTTTCGAACTCAACTCGGATGCGCTGCCGGCCGGGCTCGATCCATCGCGGCACGTGGTTTTCTCAACCCTCCACGGCACATTCGGCGAAGATGGATCAATGCAACGCCTGCTCGACGCTGCCGGAATCGTTTACGCCGGATGCGACGCCGCCAGCAGCGCGCTCACGATGGACAAGACGCTCACGAAGCGGGCCGCCGCCAAACGGGGCGTCCGAATTGGGGCGGGGGTTTCGTTTGAAGCGGCGAGCGCACCCTCGGCCGAGTCTTTGGTCGCCGAACTCGGAGCAGAGGTTGTGCTCAAGCCCAATGACCAAGGCAGCAGCGTCGGTTTGACGATCAATCGCAGCCGCGAAGAACTCGCGGGCGCGTTGGCGCGACTCACTCCCGGTTCGTGGCTAGCCGAGCGGCGGCTCGTCGGTCGCGAGCTCTCGGTCGGAGTTTTGCGCGGCGCGGCGATGGGCGTGGTCGAGATCCGGCCGAAGTCGGGCGTCTATGACTTCGCCAGCAAATACACGGTGGGCGCTACGGAGTATTTTGCGCCCGCGCCGTTGGACGCGGCGATGACCTTGGCCGCACAGCGTGCGGCTGAAGCGGCGTTTGCCGCCTGCGGTTGTCGCGACTACGCGCGCGTCGATTTCATTTTAGTTGGAGACGCCGAGCTTTATTTGCTGGAAATTAATACACTGCCCGGCATGAAAGAGACGAGTTTGCTGCCGATGAGTGCGTGCTGTGCGGGCTTGGATTTCACGGCTTTGGTCCGCGAGCTGGTGTTGCCTGCGCTGGGGCGTTTTTCGGAGGCGGCGTCGCGCTAATTTCTGTGAGTCTGATCAACAACAGTTTTCCTACAGCCCGGAGCTGGAGAGACATTCCCCAGCCGGCGAAGCCCCGCGCCATGTCGCGCGGCGGGCGGCAGCGTTTCACGTTGTCAATCGTCCGCTCGTCTCTCGTTTTTGCGGTGATAGCCGGTGTGGGCGTGGGTGGCTGGCAGGTTTTTCGGGTGACGCATGAGACCTTCGGCAAACCTGCGGTGTCTGCGGCGGCGCCACTGAGTTCAACCCAACTCGAGACGACCGGCTATCTCGGTGGTGACGCCACCTGGCTCGCCCGCACGCTCGCGTTACCGCGCAACGCGACGCTGATGGGGCTCGACTTGGGCGGCCTTCGGGCGCGGTTGCTGGCGCAGGGTCAGGTTCAGTCGGCGGTGCTCACAAAAGTTTTCCCCTCCACGTTGCGCGTGCAACTGACCGAGCGCACCCCGGTGGTGCGGATGATGGCCCAACTACCCGGAGCCGAGCCACGTCAGTTTTTGGTGGCCCGCGATGGCGTGGTTTTTTCCGGCGTGGGCTTTCCGGCCGAGATTGTAGAGTCGCTGCCGTGGTTGGAGCCGACAAAATTGGTCCGGGACGGTGAGGGCTTCGTCCCGGTCGCGGGTATGATAGTCGTGGCCGATTTGCTCGGCAAAGCGCGGCTCGAGGCGGAACACCTCTACAAGACGTGGCGAATCGTCTCTTTGGCCGCGTTGAACACGGATGCGGAGGTCGAGGTCCGCACGGCTTCAGGGGCCTCAATGGTATTCAGCGCCAGCGCGGACACTCTTTCCCAGATCGCCAAGCTAGATCTGATTCTGGACCGCCTCGCTCAGCGAGGTTCCACTTTCAAACGCATCACGCTCGGCGGAGGGCGCGATGCGATTGTGACGTTGGACGTGCCCTTGGTTCCTGTGGCAACGTCCGCTTCGACCAAGACGGCACCCGTCACCGCGCCCCGCCGGGGTTCAACTTCTTTTTCTCCCGCCTTCGGCAACTTCTCCCCTTCTTCAAAAAAGTCCCGTGAGCTCTAAGCCTAGTTTTATCGGTGCCGTCGAAATCGGCACCTCGAAAATCACCGCTCTGATCGGCGAATATAACGGCCGGGAACTCGCCATCATCGGCCGCGGTGAATGCGCTTCCCGCGGTGTGATCAAGGGCTCCGTCGTTGACTATAAGGCGGCGAGCGATTGCGCGCACAGTGCCCTCGAACTTGCCGAGCGCGACGCCGGCGAACGCATTGAGCTCGTCTTCCTCGCCCAGACCGGCGGTCACCTCGACGGATTTTACAACGAAGCCGCCGTGAACGTGAAGTCTTCGGACAACATGATTGGTCGCGACGACATCCGCACCGTTTGTGATCTCGCCAAATCCAAAGAGCTGCCGGCCGGCCGAATGGTAGTGCACAACATTCGCCGCCCATTCCGCGTCGATGGCCGGTTGGTGCCGACTTCGCCCGAGAATCTTGTCGGGCAAAAATTAGAGGTCGGCTACTGGACTGTTCACGGCCAGGAGCAGCGACTCGCGGACAATATTCATGTGATCCGGGGCTTTAATCTCGAAGTGCGGGAGCTCGTCCTCGCGAGCCTGGCGTCTGGCCACATGGTGACGACAGCCGAAGAGCGCCAAAACGGAGTGCTCGCGATCGACATCGGCGCGGGCACTACGGATTTTGTGCTCTACCGAGATGGCGTCGGGCACACCACGGGGGTGGTGCCGGTGGGCGGAACGCACCTGACCAACGATCTCAGCCTCGGGCTTCGTCTCACGGAAGGACAGGCGGAGAAACTGAAACTCAGACACGGTCGCGCGACGGTTCAAGCCCGCGACAAGTCCGAGAAGGTTTGGCTCGATGGGAATTTCGCCATCGGCGACCGCCAATTCCCCCGCCAAGCAATCGAGCAAATCACCTCGGCCCGCACCTGGGAGTTGCTTGAAGTTGTGAAGAAGAAGCTGGGTCACTCGTTCTCGACCGAGACGTGTCAGGCCGGCGTCGTGCTGACCGGAGGAACCGCCAAACTTCCCGGAATCGCCGAGTGTGCGGCCAAGGTTTTCGGAGTGCCGGCGCATTTGGGCGAAACGCCGTCTTGGGTGGCCGAGAATCTCCGCGATCCCGGTTACCACACGGCGCTTGGTCTGCTCTACTACGGGGTTAGCTCGCAGGGCGAAAAATCGGCGCCGATCCGACGCAAAGCCGGATTCCTCCACAGTGTGTCTCGTCTGTTTGCCACTTCCTGATTCGCACCATGAATCTCCACGAACTTCCCCTCGAACACCCACTTCTCGCGGACCGTAATGTTGCCATCAAGCTCGTCGGCGTAGGCGGTGCCGGGGCCAATGCGGTCGACCGCCTGAAAATGGAGAATCTCGAGCGCCTGCAGCTCGCGGTGATCAACACTGACTATCAGGCGCTCGCCAGCTCTCCGGTTCAGGACAAGGTGCTGATCGGGATGAGCATCACCCGCGGCCTCGGGGCCGGCGGTGATCCCGAGCTGGGCCGTGAGGCGGCGGAAGCGGATCGGGAGAAGATCTCCAAGGTCGTGAAAGATTGCGACCTTGTCTTTCTCATCGCCGGGATGGGCGGTGGCACCGGAAGCGGTGCAGCGCCCGCAGTAGCGGAAATTGCGGCCGAGACCGGAGCCCTTGTGATCGCGTTCGTGACGATGCCTTTCAGCTTCGAAGGCGGCCGCCGCCTTAAACAAGCGGAAGAAGGCTTGATCGCCCTGCGCAAGGTTTGCGACGCCGTCATCCCGCTGCCGAACGACATATTACTCCAAGAGGCGGGAGAAAACGAGACGGTGCTGGATTCGTTTGCCCGGGCGGACGAGTGGATCGGCCGGGGTGTAAAATCAATCTGGGCGATGCTGATGAAAACGGGCCTCATCAATTTGGACTTCGCCACTCTGCGCCAGGCGTTTCAACAACGCGGCGGAAAAACGTTGTTCGGTTTAGGCGAAGGCGCCGGCGAAAACGCGGCGGCCGATGCGATCGAGAGCCTGAAGCTGTGCCCGCTGCTGCACACACCGGAATTCTCCCGTAAGGCCGACCGTCTGCTCGTCAATATCACCGGAGGCACCGATCTGACGCTGCCCAAGGTCAACGACTTAATGAGCGCCATCGCCGAGAAATTCGGCCGGGATTCGCATCTGATCATGGGCGCGGTGATCGACGAAGGAATGCAGCAGCGCGTTGAAATTTGTGTGATCGGGACCAGTGACCTCGTCGGCCGAAGCGGCTTGCAGCGGCGCCTAGCATCGGCGGCGAGGCCCCGACCGGGAACGGCCCAGATTGAGGCGGCGCCGGTTCCTCGACCCGCGGCGACCGGCGATCGGGTGGTGCCGACTGAACTGGATTTGACGGCGGCCGAAAAACGCGACCAAGACGAATTCGGGTTCGGTGAAGTAGAAAGTCGCGGACATTTCGAGAAAACGGATCGCAACCTATTTGACGGTCAGGATCTCGACGTTCCGACCTACTTGCGTAAGGGCATCAAGATCGCGCTTTGATCTGCGTTTTGGGAGGGAACAAGACCCCCCTTGGCAAAGGGGAAAGCATCTGCATCGTGACGCCATGTTTGTCGATGAATGTGTAATCAAGGTAAAGGCCGGTGACGGCGGGCGCGGCTGCGTGTCATTTCGGCGAGAGAAATATGAACCGTGGGGCGGCCCAAACGGCGGTGACGGTGGACGTGGCGGAGACGTGATCTTGGTGGGCGACGTCAACACCAACAATCTTGTCGACTATAAGTTTCAGCCGCACTGGAACGCCGAGCGTGGCGAGCATGGCCAAGGCAAGGATTGCAATGGCCGCGAGGGTAAATCCGCCGAGCTGCGGATGCCGCTCGGCACCGTGGTGATCGACGAGGCGACTGAACTGCCCGTGGCCGAAATCGTGGAAGAGGGCCAACGCGTGATTCTATGCAAAGGAGGCAACGGAGGGTGGGGAAACACCCATTTTAAGAACTCCACGAATCGCGCCCCGAAACGGGCCAACGATGGGCTCGATGGCGGGCGCGGCGTCTATCGCCTCGTGCTCAAGAGCATCGCCGATGTCGGGTTGGTGGGTTTTCCCAATGCTGGCAAGTCCTCGCTGACGAACGCGATCACCAAAGCGCGGCCCAAGATGGCCGCCTATCCGTTCACCACGTTGCATCCACAGATCGGAGTGATCGATTTCTTGGACGTGAAAAAAGGCCATCGTCACCTGCTGCTGGCCGATATCCCCGGCTTGATCGAGGGTGCAAATGAGAACCGTGGTCTTGGTCACCGCTTCCTCCGTCATATCGAACGCTGTGCGGTGCTCGTGCTCATCATCGACATGGCCGGAACCGATGCCCGCGATCCGCGAGAGGATTACAAGCACCTGTTGAACGAGCTTAAGCTTTACGATTCCGCCCTGCTCGAAAAACCGCGTCTGGTTGCGGCAAACAAAATGGACGTGCCAGAGGCGGCGGCCCAACTCGTGAAGTTCAAGAAACGCCATAAGGTCGACGTCGCCGAGATATCCTGCCGCGAGGGTACCGGTCTCGATAAACTCAAAAAAGAGTTGTTGAAGCGGGTCTCCGCGTTCCGCGTGCGGGAAAAGAAATCGCTTAAGGCCTCGCTCTAAATCACCCCTGATTCGTGTTCGCTAGGTCCACCTAACATCGAACGTTGTTGATGAACGCCAATTGTCGCCTCGGCGCGGCGTTGGTTGAGCACAATCTCGTCCAGATTGAGGATTTGGAACAGGCGAACGAGCGACGACTTGAAATCGTCGCCACCAATCAGCCGCGACAGAGCACGGTTCTTGGGGTTCTGGCGGATGAGAGGAAGGTCGTGCGTGAAGACGATAGCTGGTTCCTCGCTGTTTCCGGTGGGCCGATCGAATGTTCGGCTTTTTCATGACCCCATTTTCTGACCAACGCTTGGCCTGAAAAGGCCCGGGAAAATCAGAAAGATTGGGTCAAAAAGATGGGGGCCCGGAGACTCTCGCACGCCTTGATGCCTCCGGGTCGCGGCGCGATCCACGCGGTCGCGTGGCCGCCGCCCGTTTATAATCCTTGAATCCGCCGCAGCCCAACCCTCCAAGTTTTTTAACCACGGATGCACCCAAATTAACCCGGATAAAGACGGGGAACCGGCTTCATCTCATGGGTGATATCAATAGCTGTTGAGCGAAGGCAGGGCTCACGACTTTGGAAGAGGCGATCGCCACGGTGTCGCCCGACAGCTGAACCTAGAGCGGGCAGGGGTCGGCTTCCGCTTTTTGCGGCGATTGACGCCCGGCATTCATCCCGGCGTGTTTGTGGGGCATGTCCAACCTGATGCCGTTGTTCGTTTTTTCCGGGGTGGTGCTGGCCCTTGTGGGCTGCAAACCCAAACCGGGTGATATCACTTCGCTCCAGCGAAAAGAGGCGGCGAATCTTTTCAGTGAGGCCCAGTTCGCCATGGCGCTGCGGAACTATGCGCGGGCAGAAGGACTGTTGGCCAAAGCGACGGCCCTTGAATTCGATCGTGGCGACTACTGGGTGAGTCTTGGAACGATGAGGGTGCGTCTGGGCCAACGGCCAGCGGCGAAGAAAGCCTACGAATCGGCGCTCAACGCGTTTGAGGCGGCTTACAAACTCGAGCCAAAGGTCCCGCAACCCTACCTGCAGCAAGTTTACGCGCTCGCGCTGATCGGCCGGGTCGACGAGGCCCGCACTCTTCTGGCCAGCGTGGAGAAGAAACATCCCGGCGATCCGGCGGTTCGCGCGTTCGTGCAGGGCAAGCAACTCGACGCGATACTGAAGTCGGCCTTATTTGAGGAAATTTCGCTCAAAATTTAGAGTCGTTGATGGACTTCATTTGGCTCGAGTTCTCTAAGGTCGCGCTCGCTCATTTTCTCGCGGTGGCGAGTCCGGGCCCGGATTTCGCGATCGTGCTGCGCCAGAGTCTGCGTCACGGCCGGCGCACCGCGATCTGGACCAGTATTGGGGTGGGCATGGCCATCACGCTCCACGTCACCTATTCCCTGCTCGGGCTCGGCCTGATTCTTAAAAGTTCGGCCGTCGCATTCGACCTCGTGAAATACTCCGGCGCCGCCTACCTCGCGTGGCTCGGTTGGCAGGCACTACGCTCTCCGTCGCGTCCGCCGGTTTCGGACCCTGCCGTTGCGGACCAGAGCGTTCAAGAATCTCGCGCGCAGCCAACCGCCCGGGCGGCTTGGCTCACCGGGTTTCTCACCAATGCGCTCAACCCCAAGGCGACGCTTTTTTTCGTCGCCCTCTTTGTGACCGTGATCAGCGCCGAGACGCCCACGGTGATCAAGGCGGGCTATGGCGCGTGGATGGTGGCGGCCACGACCGGCTGGTTTTGCTTGGTCTCGGTGCTGTTTACCCGGCCGGCCGTGCGTGCGGCGTTTCTGCGCTATGGACACTGGATCGACCGAGTCCTTGGGGTGGTGTTCATCGCCTTTGCCATCAGCCTGGCGCGGGCTTCGGTGCGGTAGAGCGACGGGCGGTCGGCGCGGGATCCGCTCTCCGGGATGCTGATGCGACTCCGCTCAATTTCGCTCCTGTAAAACGGCCTTTTTGTCGGCACCGCCGACTCCGTTCCCGCGGCTGAGGCGGTTGAAATCCTATGGTAAAAATTTGGCGTCGGCCACGGCCACGCGCCGAATCTTGAGGGCCGCTGTTACGCAGCGCGGCAGCCGCAGCAGGCCGATCAACGGGGTCTGCTTAGCGGCCTGAAGCTGCGTCCGACCCTGCTCGCTCGGATCGAGGTCGAGCCGAATCTCGAAAACTGCGAACGCCTTCAGCGATAGACGCCGCCGCCGAGCAAGCGCTCACCGTCGTAGAGTGCAAAGATCTGGCCGCTGGCGAGTGCGCGCTGAGGGTCGCGGAATAAAACCCGCGCGGTTCCGTCGGACTCCGGGGTGAACGTGATGGGAACTCGAGGATCGCGGTAGCGCACGCGGCCTTCGAGGTCACGCGGCGCGGTGATCGGTTCGCCGGTCCAGCTCAGGCCGTGCACGTTCACGGCTAGCTGAAAAAGGCCGGGCGCATCGAGTTGGTCGAAAGCCACGAGCAGGGCGTTGTCCGGGGCGCGCTTGCCGACCACCACGTAAGCTTGGCCATCGGTGTTGGAGGGAATGCCGATGCCTTTGCGCTGGCCGAGCGTGAAGTAGTGCAGCCCGCGGTGTTCGCCGAGCACCTGCTCGTCGCCGGCGCGAAGAATGGGGCCCGGTTTCTCCGGCACGTAGGCGCGGAGAAAATCGTGCATTTTCACTTCGCCGATAAAGCAGATACCTTGGCTGTCCTTTTTTTCCGCCGTTGCCAGCCCGGCCTCGCGTGCAAGTTGGCGAAGCTCGGGTTTTTCAAGGTGGCCGATTGGAAAGCGGGCGTCACGGAGCTGGGGTTGATCGAGAAGCGCGAGGAAGTAGGACTGGTCTTTGTTTTTGTCGACGCCTTCGAGCAGCTCGCAGCGGCCGTCTTCGCGCTCGATGCGGCGGGCATAGTGGCCGGTCGCAACCGCGCCGAAGCCGTGATCTTTCGCCCAGGCCCGCAACACGCCGAACTTGATCTCGCGGTTACACATCACGTCGGGATTCGGCGTCTGGCCCCGGGCGTAGCCGTCGAGCAGGTAGTGGACAACGCGCTCCCGGTAGTCGCGCATCAGATTGACGACTTGAAACTCGATGCCGATTTTGTCCGCGACGCGGCGAGCGTCTTCGATGTCCTGCAGCCACGGGCAATGGCCGACGACGTTGTCCTCGTTGATCCAGTTCTTCATGTAGGCCCCGGCGATGTCGTGGCCTTCCCGCTTGAGCAGGAGGGCGGCGACGGAGCTGTCCACTCCGCCCGAAAGCGCGACGAGGATTTTTTTGGCGGGCGCCATTTTTTTGATTGCTCGGAAGACGACGCGGCGGCCCGGCGCTTTGTCAAATGAACCCGGCGAAGTTGCTGTTCGGGGATTTCCGCTTGTGCGACGGTCGGCCCGGCAAATGCTCTTCCTTCCACATGGTTGAACCTGCGCATCGTATCGTCCGAGCTTGGCTCGAATCGCCCAGCATGGGCGTGATCGAACTCGATCGCGACTGGAGGAGTGCGCGGGCGCCTCAGTTCACGTTTGGCGACCAGTGTCCAGCGCCAGCGGGGTTGGCGATGGACTCCGGGCTGATGGCGGCCGTGGCTTTCGGTTATTTTGTGCAGGCCACCGGCGAGTTGGTCTTCGCCCTCAAGCCGGAGCACGGCACGGAAATTGAACCGAAGCGCGATGCGATTTACGTCGCGGGTGATTTCAACGGCTGGCAAGCGGCGGTGGGACGCGAGGAGTGGCGGCTGCAAGCGCGGAGTCTCGACGGTGAAGACGTGCTGCTTTGGACCGGGGCGGCCGAGAAGCTGCTGAATCCACCCGGCCAACGGTTTAAATTTGTGACGGGAGAGCACCATTGGCTCGGGTTGCCCGACGATGCTCCCAACGCCTTCGGCGACGGAGCCGGTAATTTCAACCGAGTCATCGATCCCCAGCGCACGGGGCGGCACCTGTGGCGGTTTACGCTCAGCCAACCTCTGGATTTGGCCGAAACCAACGTGGTCGCGTGGGCCAATCGTCCGGGAATTGATGCGGTCCCGATTACTCCCCGGAGCTTTTTTTTCGACCTCAAATCCGATTTGCCGCTGGGTGCGATCGTGCGGGGTGAAGAGACGGTATTCCGGCTTTTTGCTCCGCGGGCTCGCAGCGTTACCTTGTTTTTCTGTGCCGACTTGGCCGGGCGACCGCAGGCGCAACAGCAGGCGCTGGTTCGCCGGCTCGACGCCGACGGGAAGGCGGGCGTTTGGGAGATCGCGTTGGGCCGTAATCTTCACGGCTGGCTTTATTGGTATCAGGTCGATGGCATGCGCGAGGGCGCGGGCCGATTCGATCCGATGATGCCTGTGCTCGATCCCTACGCGCTCGCCGTGCTGCAGCATGACGGTCCCGGGATCGTGCTCGACCGGGCATGGATCGGGGAGGGCGACCGGAGTTTTAAGACACCGGCTTGGCACGATCTCGTCATGGTGGAAGCTCACGTGCGTGATCTCGTCGCCCATGCGCCGGTCAAGGCCACGGCCGAGGAGCGCCGGGGATTTACCGGTTTGAGAAAGTGGGTCGAGAGCCGGGAGTTCTACCTGCATCACCTCGGGGTGAACTGCGTAGAGCTTCAGCCCGTGCAGGAGTTCGATGACCTGACGGTTGAGGCGTATCATTGGGGTTACATGACGAACAATTGGTTCGCGCCTGAAAGCAGCTACGCGCTCACGCCCGCGCGCGCGTCCGGGGTGCGGGAGCTGCAGGACTTGGTGCGGGCCTTCCATCGGCGGGGGATGGCGGTCGTGCTTGATGTGGTTTACAATCACGTCGGAGTGCCCGCGCATTTGCTGTTCATCGACCGGCTGTATTATTTCGAACAGGATGCCGCCGGCGATCTCGCCAACTGGAGCGGCTGCGGCAACGACGTCCGCGCGCGTTCCGCGATGGCCAAACGCCTCATCATCGACAGCTGCATCCATCTCATCGAGGCCTACGGAATCGACGGCTTCCGCTTCGATCTCGCCGAGCTGATCGGGGCCGGCGTTTTGCGGGAAATCGAGACGGCGCTGAAGCGGGTGAAGTCCGATGTGATTCTAATCGCGGAGCCTTGGAGCTTTCGCGGTCACATCGCCGGGGCTTTACGCGACACGGGCTGGGCTTCATGGAACGATGGCTACCGCGATTTTGTCCGCGATTACGTGCGCGGTGGCGGCACGGCCGGTGGACTGGAGTATTTTTTGCGGGGATCACCGTGGTATTTTGCCAAATGGCCCGCGCAGACCGTCAACTACACCGAGTCGCACGACGACCGCTGCTGGATCGACGTCATCACGGAGAATCCCGGCAACAACGGTTCTTCTCCCACCGCCAACGATCGTCACCGCACCCACTTGATGGCGGCGGTGTTGTTCATGTCGCTCGGCGTGCCCATGTTGGCGGCGGGACAGGATTTCCTGAGGTCCAAGCAAGGGGTGACCAACACCTACCTGCGGGGTGATCTCAACGCCCTGGACTATCGTCGGCTGTTTCGCCACCTGAGCACGCACACTTATTTCGCTGATTGGATTGCGTTTCGCCGGAGTGAGCGCGGGCGGCTGCTCCGGCATTACACCCGGCCGGGCGAAGGTTTTTTTCAGTTCATCCACTCGGAGGCTTCGCCGGCTTTGGCGGTGGTTTACAACGCGGATCGCTCGATCGGATCGGCCCGATTGCTGTTTGCGATCAACGCGACCTTGGGCGAAGCGACCCTCGCGGTGGGCGCAGGACTTTCTGGCACCGGCGCGTGGCGCCAGCTCGCGGATCACGAGCGTTTTTACGGTGAAACCAGCCGGGTGGCGCTGGCTCCGGTCGAGGCGGATCTGACCCTTCCCGCCCTGGGTTGCGGGCTATGGGTGAGTGACGAATAGGTGACACGTCCGTCCTCAAAACCCCTTGCCACCCTAGGGGTGCACTGTTCTTTCATCAGGCCCCCGCGCCCGCGCGGATTCAGTCGGTCACGAACTAGTAAATAACACCTAAAAACACGGAGTCTAAAATGGCAGTCAAAGTCGCAATCAATGGTTTCGGACGTATCGGTCGCCTCGTTTTCCGCGCTCTCGTTGAGCAAGGTCTGCTTGGCACCACCCTCGATGTGGTCGCCGTCGGCGATATCGTCCCCGCCGATAATCTCGCTTACCTCGTCAAATACGACTCAACGCAGGGCAAATTTGCCGGCACCGTGTCGTCCAAGAAATCCTCCCCGGATAAAGCCGAGGACGATGTTTTGGTGATCAACGGAAAAGAAATCCTGGTCGTCTCCGCCAAATCTCCGGCCGAACTGCCGTGGGCAAAGCTCGGGGTTGATATCGTGATCGAGTCCACCGGCCTCTTTACCGAAGCGGAAAAAGCCAAGGGTCACATCACCGCCGGCGCCAAGAAGGTCATCATCTCCGCGCCGGCCAAGGGCGAAGATATCACCATCGTCATGGGCGTGAACGACGAGAAGCTCGACCTCGCGGTGCACAGCATCATCTCGAACGCTTCATGCACGACGAACTGCCTCGCCCCGCTCGTCCACGTTCTGCTGAAAGAAGGCTTCGGGCTCGAAGAAGGCCTCATGACCACGATCCACTCCTACACCGCCACCCAAAAAACCGTGGACGGTCCGTCGAAGAAGGATTGGAAGGGCGGGCGTTCCGCTGCGATCAACATCATCCCGTCCAGCACCGGTGCCGCCAAGGCCACCGCGCTCGTGTTGCCAGCGACCAAGGGCAAGCTCACTGGCATGTCCTTCCGCGT
The DNA here is from genome assembly GCA_945882935.1 of Opitutus sp. GAS368. Classification (GTDB taxonomy): domain Bacteria; phylum Verrucomicrobiota; class Verrucomicrobiia; order Opitutales; family Opitutaceae; genus Tous-C4FEB. The sequence goes on along the minus strand of CAMCWW010000016.1, from coordinate 6,210 downwards.
GCCGACCCCAACGGTTTCCGTCGTGGATCTGACGTTCCGCAGCACCAAGGAAACTTCCCTCAAAGAGATCAACGCCGCGATCAAGAACGCGTCCGAGACCTACCTGAAGGGCATCTTGGGCTACACCTCCGACGAGGTGGTATCCTCCGACTTCATCCACGACAAACAGTCGTCGATTTACGATGCGGGTTCTTCGATCGAGCTGAACTCGAAGTTCTTCAAGCTCGTGTCTTGGTACGACAACGAGTGGGGCTATTCCAACCGTGTCGTTGATCTCACTAAGGTGATCGCCGCGAAGCTCTGAGTTCCCGAAACCGTTCCTGCCCACGGAACACACAGAACACACGGAATTGATTTTCCCTTCCGTGGATTCCGTGGGTTCCGTGGGCAATTTTTTTCCGAGAATCTAACCATGTCCAAATTCAAATCCATCCGCGATCTCAACCTCTCCGGCCAGCGCGTCCTCATGCGCGTCGATTTCAACGTCCCGCAAGACAAGGTCACCGGTGCCATCACCAACACCCAGCGCATCGTCGCGGCGCTGCCGTCGATCAAGTTTGCTTTGGAACAAGGCGCATCGGTGGTGCTCATGTCGCACCTCGGCCGGCCCGATGGCCAGAAGATCGCCAAGTTCTCGCTCAAGCCCATCGCCACGGAGTTGGAGAAACTCCTCGGCCGGACCGTGACGTTTCTCGATGACTGCGTCGGTCCCGCCGTTGAGGCCGCTTGCGCGAAACTCGCCCCCGGGACGGTTGTGCTGCTCGAGAATCTCCGCTTCCACATTGAGGAAGAAGGCAAAGTGAAGCTCGAAGACGGCACCGCCAAAAAAGCCGATCCTGCCGCCGTCGCCGCGTTCCGGGCGTCGCTGACCCAACTGGGCGATGTCTTCGTGAACGACGCCTTCGGCACCGCGCACCGCGCGCACAGTTCGATGGTGGGGGTATCGCTGCCGATCAAGGCGGCCGGTTTTTTGATGGAAGCCGAACTCGTCGCGTTTGCGAAAGTCGTCGATCATCCCGCCCGGCCGCTTCTGGCGATTCTTGGCGGGGCGAAGATCGCCGACAAGATTCCGCTGATCAAGAATCTGATCGAAAAAGCAGACAAGATCATCATTGGCGGCGGCATGGCTTACACCTTTCACAAAGTCCTTCGCGGGACGCCGATCGGCACCAGCCTGTATGATGTGGAAGGCGCCAAGATCGTCGAAGAACTCGTGACCAAAGCCGCCGCGCGCAACGTCGAGCTGATCTTCCCGATCGATTTCGTGTGCTCCGACGCTTTCTCGCCCGACGCCAATACCATGCCGGCCGATCTGGCTACCGGAATTCCCGACGGTTGGGGCGGTCTCGACGCCGGCCCGAAGTCCATCGAGCTCTACCGCGAGGCCATCCTCAGCTCCAAGACCATCATCTGGAACGGTCCGGCGGGTGTCTTTGAGTTCGATAAATTTGCCGGCGCGACGAAGGCGATGGCCGCAGCCATTGCGGAAGCGACGGCCAACGGCGCGATCACCGTCGTCGGCGGTGGCGACACCGCCACGGCCGCGAAGAAGTTCGGCGTCGCCGACAAGGTCACCCACTGCTCCACCGGCGGCGGGGCCTCCCTCGAATTTCTCGAGGGCAAGGTCCTCCCCGGCGTCGCTTTTCTCGAGAGTTAAGCTTTCGATAAAATCGACGGTGAAAGTTGGAGATTTTGGGTTAAGGTCCGAACTCCGGACCAGATCTTGCTCTTCAACTTTCGCTCAAACTTTTAATTTAAACTCCAAGTAACATGTCCTCCCGTAAAAAACTCATCGCTGGCAATTGGAAGATGAACAAGACGTCTTCCGACGGCGTTTCACTCGTGGCCGAACTCGTCGCCGCCATCGGCAAGCAATCCGACGTTGAGGTCGTCGTGTGCCCGCCCTTCACGGCTCTTGAAAGCGCCGCCAAGACGCTGGATGGCTCCACGCTCAAACTTGGGGCGCAGAATATGCACTTCGAGGCGAGCGGTGCCTTCACCGGAGAAATCTCCGCTCCGATGCTGCGCGCTTTGTTTGCGACCCACGTCATCCTCGGCCACAGCGAGCGCCGCGCGCTCTTTGGCGAGACGGACGCACTCGTGAATAAGAAGGTGCTTTCGGCCCTGAAAAACCAGCTTCGCCCCATTCTCTGCGTGGGTGAGACTCTCGCCGAGCGCGAAGCCGGATCGACCCTCGCCGTCGTGCAGACGCAGCTCGAGGCCGGGCTCGAAGGTGTGGGTAAGGATCACGCCGCCAGCGTCGTGATCGCTTATGAACCCGTTTGGGCCATCGGCACGGGCAAGGTCGCCACGACGGAACAGGCTCAAGAAGTGCACGCTTTCATCCGCGGCCTGCTCACGAAGCATTTCACCGATGTGGTCGCGCAAAAAGTCCGCATTCTTTACGGCGGTTCCATGAAGCCAGCCAACGCGCCCGAGCTCCTCGCGCAAAAGGACATCGACGGCGGTCTCATCGGCGGTGCGAGCCTTGAAGCCCGCAGTTTCGTCGAATTGGTCAGGGCGGCCGCGGCGATCGTCTGAGCTCGCGATTTTACCGGAACAGCCGGCGAAGATTACCCGTTGGGTTTTTTCGCCGGTTTGTTCGGTTTGGGCGGATTCTGTCGGTCCTTGTAGAGTTGCTCGACTTGCTTGAGCGTCTGCTTGGTCTGCTCCATCTGCGTGATGGAGCGGAATGCCTGTTGCTGCGTCGGGGTGAATTGGCCGGCAGCGAGGGCGGCGAGCCCCGTGGTGAAGTTTTCGGCCTGTCGGGCATCAAGCGGCGCGGCGACGCGGGTCAGGTTGCGTTGAAGATCGGAGGTCGCACCCCGAAAAAGGTGGGCGCTTTCGTAGAGTTGAAACTGTTTGTAACCCTCCGGCCCGAGCGCGAGGGCCAGCTTTCGGTCGGTCTCGGCTTGGGCGGCGTTCACCATTTTTAGCATTTCGTCCTGCTTGGGTTTCAAACCGGCGGCGAGGGCGGCAGCGGAGACGTCGATCGCGGCTCCTTCGCGTTCGATCAGGAGCGCCCGCAGTGCGGGCAATTGGGCTTCCGGCACATTGAGGTTTTTGAAGAAAACGCCGAAGCGGGCGTCAACCTGTTCCCGGAATTTCTGGGCCAGCGCCCGTTGCGTTTCGGGTTCGTTCAGGAAGGAGAGGATCTCGTTTTTGGTCGGGCCTTTTTGCGACTTTACGACCGCCACCGCCCGTTTGGGGGCGTCTTGCTTGGCCGTCGGGGCGACGGGTTCCTCGCCTTGGTTGGAAGCGGATAAAGTTTCGCCGGTGACTTTGGTCTGATCGGAGGAGAAGGCGTCGCGTTCCCTGGTAGCGCGGTCGGTCTCCGACGTCGTCGCGAAATCATCCTTCAGGGCACGCAGTTCGATCAATTCGAGGTGTTGACGCCATGCGAGCACGCCAAGAGCGATAGCGAGCAGAGCGCAGCAACCGGCGGGTAGGTTTTTCATGGGGTGGATTTGCGTCGGGCGAGACCGATAAAAACGAGGCCGCCGGCGACGAGGAAGAAGGAGTAGAATGCACCACGGTTCAGGCCCATGATCAAGCCGGCGTCGGGCTCCCGAAAGGCTTCGCCGATGATTCGGACCACGGCATAGATCAGCCAAAATTCGCCGGCGAGATGGCCGGGTTGGGTGCGCACAATGTCGCTCCGCCAGAAGCGCCATTGCATGATTGCGAGCAGCAACGCCCCCTCCAGCGCGGCGGCGTAAAGTTGAGAGGGATGTCGGGGTAAAATCAGGTGAAGCGGAGTGGTCGGACCAGCGCTGTGGGGGAAGATCACGGCCCAAGGTACGTTAGCAATTTTGCCCCACAGCTCGCCGTTGATAAAATTGGCGATGCGCCCGAACAACAGACCGGCGGCTGCGGTCGAAGCGATCAGGTCGGCCAAGTGCATAAAGGGTATCTGCCGGGAGCGGGCGAACCAAGCGATCGCCACGCCGACGCCGATAAAGCCGCCATGACTGGCCATGCCGCCATCCCAGACGCGGAAGAACGCCATCGGATCCGCGAACAGCGCGCGCGGTTGATAAAGGAGGAAATAACCGATTCGGCCGCCAAGCAGCACGCCGAAGACGATCATGACCAGCAAATCGCTGATCTGGTCGATCGAAAGTTTTGAACGACCGGCGCGGGCGTAGAGCGCGAGAAGACCGCCCGCAGCGACGAAGCCCAGCAGGTAGGCCAGCCCGTAGTAACGGATGCCGATCGTGTCGGTGAACCGCACCAAGAAGGGGCTGAGATCGTGAACCCAGTAGGCGGAAAACATGTGGGTGGTCGCAAGGCGCGGATTAACCTTTGGCCTTGCCGGCGGGTTTTTCGGCGTGCTGCTGCTGGGTGCGGGCGAGCTCCCGCATGTCCACGGCCATGTCATCCTTCTCGAAGATCTCGCGGCCGAGGATGTGTTCGATGATGTCTTCCATGGTCAGGACGCCTGCGGTCGCTCCGAACTCGTCGACCACGATCAGCATCTTGGTATGAACCTTGAGGCAGAGTTGAAGGGCCTGCGCGACGACGACAGTCTCGGGCACAAAATGTGTCTCGGACATGAGCTGCTCGACGAGAATATGGTCCTGGTCGTTGCCTTTGGCCTTGAGCAGATCGCGCCGCCGGACGAGGCCGACGATGTCGTCGATGTTGCGCCCGTAGACGGGCATGCGACCGAAGGGTAGACTGGGGAATTCGGCGATGACTTCGCCGACGGTCGCGCTCCTACGGAGTCCGGTGACGACGGTGCGCGGAGTCATGATCGTGCTCACGCGCACGTTGTCGAGGGAGAGGGCGTTGGCGATGATGCTGGATTCGCTCTTGGTCAGGGTGCCCTGTTGCGCGCCGCGCTCGGCCAGCAGGAGGATTTCCTCGTCGGAACGGTTCAGCTCGGGCGGCCGCCGCACAAAGATGCCCACGATCAACTTGCACACGTAGCTTACGGGCAGAAGCAAGCGTCGCATCCACCAAATCGGATAGACGACGTAGGGCAGGAGGCTCTTGCGGTAGGCGACTCCGAGGCTTTTGGGTAGAACTTCCGAAAACACCAACACGCCGATCGTGAGTGCGCCCGAAAGTATCCCGAGTGCAAAATCGCCGAGCAGCTGGGCGGCGAGGCCGCCAATGATCATCGATCCAAGGGTGTTCGCGATGGTGTTGAGGGTTAGGATGGCCGAAATCGTGGCGTCGAGCTCGTGCTTGATGATTTCAAAATGCTGGCCTCGCCGAGGGTGGGTTTTCTTTAGCCGCTCGATCTCGGTCACCGTGGAGCTCATGGCGATTGCCTCTAGCAGAGAGCACAGAAAGGAAATCCCGATGGTCAGAAAGATCGTGAGAATTAGCCATTGCATGACCCTAGTTTATGCACGGGCCGCGTTTTACGAATAGAAAGTGAGGTCGCACCACCGCTGGTAAAACAGCCTTGCGGGTGAAACGTCGTCCGCGCGTAGTTCCAACCATGAGCGAACTTCAACGCACACCGTTGCGCGATTTTCATGCCGCCCACGGGGGGCGGTTGGTCGATTTTGCGGGGTGGGAAATGCCCGTCCAATACCGAAGCATTTTGGAAGAGCACAAGGCCGTGCGCCGCACCGCCGGACTTTTTGATGTGAGCCACATGGGCGAAGTCGACGTGCGGGGACCCGAGGCGGGGCGGTTCTTGAACTACCTCGTCACGAACGATGTCGCCAAACTCTTTCCGGGCCGGGTGCTTTACTCGCCCATGTGTTATCCGACGGGCGGCGTCGTCGACGACCTGCTCGTTTATATGCGCGGACCGGACGATTACTTTCTCTGCATCAACGCCGGCAACATCGCCAAAGACTTGGCTTGGATCCGAGAACAGGCGGCCGAGTTTGCGGTTACGATCACGGATCGTTGCGAGGATTATGCGTTGCTCGCCGTGCAGGGGCCCAAGGCGGTCGAGATCGTGCAGTCGCTGACCGGGGCCAAGCTGGGGTTGGTAAAATATTATCACTTCAACGAGGGCACCGTGGCCGGGGTCAACTGCCTCATCAGCCGAACCGGTTACACGGGCGAAGATGGCGTGGAACTCTACCACGCGGCCGGTGATGCCCTGGCACTGGCCGAGGCGGTGCTCGCGGCGGGTTCGCCGCACGGCCTCGAACTCGCGGGGCTCGGGGCGCGGGACAGTTTGCGGCTTGAGGCGGGTTATCCGCTCTACGGCCACGAAATCACGGCGGACATTTCGCCGCT
>CAMCWW010000015.1:0-47494 GCA_945882935.1 Opitutus sp. GAS368 | reverse complement strand
AGCGCGCCGGGGTTGCTTGAGCGCCGAGGCGTTCCGCTTCGTCGAAATGATCGGCGGCCTCGAGAAGTTTACCCTGTTGCCGCAGCACGTGGGCGAGGTTTCGGTGGGCGTCGATGAACGAGGGCCGCAACTGAATCGCCCGGCGAAATTCGCCGACCGCCGCCGCCAGATCGCCCATGCTCGCGAGCGCGACCGCCAAGTTGCCATGCAAGTCCGGATCGCCATGTGCCACCAACAGCCCCGCGCGAAACCGCGCCGCCGCTTCAGGCCAACGTCCGGCTTGGGCCAGAGCGTTGCCCAGCGTGGCATGCGCGGCAGAAGCCGTGGGTGCCAATTGCACCAGCGCTTCGAATTGGACGATCGCCTCCGCCCAGCGCGACTGCTGCATGAAAGCGGTGCCCCAGTCGCGGCGAATTTTCGCCGACTCAGGAGCCCAGCGCGCAGCCGCCGCAAACCGTTCGAGCGCCTCGGGCACCCGGCCGGCAGCCATCAGCGCACGCCCGAGGTTGGCGTGCGCCTCGGCGAAATCCGGGGTAAGCTCCAACGCGCGCCCGTAGCTCGCGATCGCCGCGTCGGTCCGCCTCGCGTCGCGCAGGGCGTTACCGAGATTGTTATGGTTGGTCGAGTTCACCGGATTCAAACGCACCGCTTGCTCGAGGTGGTAAATCGCTTCGGTCGTGCGGCCTTTGGCGGCTAACTCGCAACCGAGATTGTTGTGGGCCTCGGCGTAGGCGGGCTTGAGTTGCAACGCCCGCTCGTAGCGCGCCACGGCTTCGTCCACGCGGCCAAGGCTCCGCAGCGCATTGCCCAAGTTATTGTGCACCTCGGCGTAGGCGGGTCGCAGTTCCAGCGCCCGGGCGAAAATCGGCAGCGCCTCCTCCGCCCGGCCAACCACGACCAGTTCGCACCCAAGATCGTTGTAGCCCGGGGCATCATCGGGCCGCAGGCGCAGGCCCTCCCTCAGGCACGCGATGGCCTCCTCGTGGCGCCCCGCTTTTAGCAGCGTGCTGCCGAGATTAAACCACCCCATCGACGCCGCGGGATTTCGCGCCAACGTGGCGCGCCAGAGCGTTTCACTGCTCAGATAGACAGCGCTTTCCCGCCAAGTCAGGAAGCCCAAGCCCCCGATGAGCAGGGCGGAAAAAACGGGCCGCGCCCGACCGAGTACAGCCGGCCAACGGTCCAGTGCCACCGTGATCGCCGCGCCCGCAAGCGCGAGCGGTCCCATGCTGGCGAGGTATTGAAAATGATCTCCGACAAACGAATACCGGAAAAAATAAATGCTGAAAAATCCCAGCACGGGAAACAGCAGCGCGCCGAAAAAAATCGCGGCAAAAAACCCGGGTCGCAGCGCCCCCGCCCTGCCCCGCCAAAGTCCGGCTACCACCAGTATCACCCCGGCAAACGGCAAAAACGCCAGCGGCGTAGCCGCAATCTCCCAGCGGGGATAGATGAAGATGAGATCGGCCGGCCACGCCAGTTTTCCGATGTAAAACCAAACCGCGCGGCCCGCGATGACGAAGCGCTCGGGCCACGTCTGGGCCCAAGCTGCCCCTTGGGCTCCCGAATTTACCCGCTGCTCCCAAATCGTCCAGCCGGCGGCACCGAACGACAAGAGGAAGAACGGCACGAGCGGTATCAGGTCACGCCACGCGAACCGACCGCGTCGCCACCAGACGCAGAGCGCCAACACCACCGGCAAAGGCACCGTCGAGGGCTTGCTCAGGATGGCGAGAAGAGCGCAGACCAACGCCAGCGCGTAGCTGCGAGCGTGAGCGCGTGTCGGTTCTCCCGCTCGCTCACGCTCGCCGCTACTTTCGGGCTGCAACCACTTGAGGTAAAACCCGACCGCCAGCAGAAAGAACACCGCCGATTGTGTGTTCTTGAGCTCACAGATCCACGCCACCGACTCCACCTGCACCGGATGCAACGCCCAAAGCGCCGCGCCCAACCACGCACCGCGTGCATTCAGGCGCACCAGCACGCGCCACAACAACACTGCCGCCAGCGCATGGAAGAGCAGCGTGACGATATGATAGCCAAAGGGATTGAGCCCCCAGAGCGCGTGCTGCACCCAGAAATTGGTGAGAACAAGGGGGAAATAATTCGCCGCCGCCGTTGTCCAAATCTCCTTCAGACCAAGCGGGCCGACGATGGTGGGATTGGCCGTGATGTGAAGATCGTCGTCCCAAAGAAAGTCCCCGGGCAGCGCAGGACTGAAGCAGAGGACCACCGCAGCGACCAAACCCAATCCGAGAACGAGGTTTCGCCAGCGGCCGTGGAAGGATCGCTGTGATTCCGAAGGCAGCTTATTCATGGCCTCGCCACTCCCACGCATGGCTTGCCCCGGGGCAATATCCTTGCGCCAAATCCCGAAAGAAACCCGCGTCCCGCCGATCGTAGACTCCGGGTTCGAGCCAGACCCACGGAGAGTTTAGAACGTGGCCTTAAAACCGAGCACCCAATTCGCGCCGTATTCCTGAAAATTGCGCAGCGCGGGGTTCACGCCTTCGGGCGTCCCAGGAGCCGACTCATACCAGATCACCGGAACTCCGGTGATATTCCGACCCTGCAAATACATCGCGTACCGCTGGGAGAACGTCCAAGACATCGACAGGTCGAACTGGGTGATCGCGGCTTTGTAGCGGCCATAAATGCCATCGGGGGAATTGTCCCGCCAGACCATGCCCATCGAGCCATTGAAGCGACGGTAAGAATAGCCCAAACGCGAGGTCAGGCGATGAGGCGAAAGGTTGTTCCGGCGTTGGTTCGCGTAGGAGCGCGTGTAAGCGATATTCACGTTTGTCCCCGCAAATATCACCGGGAGAAACCCGAGCGTCTGGCTGTAGGCCAACTCCATGTTTCTAAATTTTCTCTCCTCGGCACTGTTTCGCGTTGAGCGAAAAGTATAGAAACTGAAGTCCGGGTCATCGATGCCGAAATCATCGGCGGTGAAATCAAAGGTCTCTCGCAAGTTCCGGATTTCATTTTGCGAGAGCGCCACCGAAAGCTGGCCCGGCGCTCGCGACCCGAAGTAATACGCGAGACGCGTCTGAAAGTTCTTCGAGTATTCCGGTTGCAGATCTGCATTCGGCGCATCGACGCGCTGGAGATCCTCCAGCACGTTGAAATTACCCGTGAGACTATCCACCGGCGGCCGCGAGATGGCCTTGTTGGCTCCGATCTGATATTCGAACTGCGGAGTGATCTTAAACTTCAGCACCATTGAAGGGAAAAATTATGATACTCCGACTCACGGACAACCCGGGGTTGACTGAGGAACTGATACTCCAGCCCGGGAATGGTAGTCGCTCGGCCCGCAGCGTTCACCGGGAAGCCGGCCGCAATGATTTCCCGGCGGAAGCGAGGATCAAACTCGGTGAACTCATTCAGCGTGTTTTCAACCCGCACGCCGAAACGCACGGTCAGGCGGCGCGAAAGCGAGGTATCCGCCTGCAGAAAACCGGCGGTCACCGTCTGTTTGAAATTCCGGCGGCTGCCTACATTCGAAGTATACCAATTGTCCGGAATGGCCGTATTGACGAAAAGCTCGGGTTTGGACCGGAACAGCGAGGCAATCTGATTGCGGTCGGCCCGAGGCGGCATGCCCTGCACGCCGGCGAGGTTGAAAACCGTCAGGGCATTGGTCGTGCCGGTATCGAACGGATGCGAGGAAATGTAGCCCAAATTAGCCCAATTCCCAAAGGTGACATTTTGATTAGCGCCCGTGGTCGGGTTCACCGTGGTGGTATTTCCTCCGGGTCCCACGTAGGACCAAATTGATTGGGATCCGACGTCGAAATTCTTCCGCGTTTCCTCATTCCACTTCCCGCCCGTTTTCAAGGCGGTCGGGAACCGGCGGAAGGGCAGCACCCAGCGCCCGTTGAGTTGACCATTCCAAATTTCGGTAAACCACGTGCGACCGGAATTAGCGACCCGGGTGCCACCGTCGCGGGTATTCGTGCTGGTGAAGCTGCGTAGATCATACCAGTCCGGACCCGATTTCTGGCGGATAGTCCACTCCCAGGATTCGGCGTGCGGGCGCGTCGCGACCCAATCGCTCGGCACGCCGCCGCCTTCGGATTCGCTGAACCCACGCTCAAGGGCTTCGTAGTTGTTCACCGACTTGGAGAAAGTGAACGCTCCGTCGAAGGTAAAGGCATTGATCTTGTATTCGAATTTTGGGGCAAACGTGCGGGTGTAAGTAAGCTTGGAGGAGGTTCCGCCTCCGTTGTTGAGCGCTGGCACCGTGTTGGTCGCCGAGCGGGCCGTGCCGACGGTGAGGATGCCGTCGCCCGTGACGAAACTACGCCCGTTATTGGAGTTAGCGTTATCGTTTGCCGCCACGAACGTGAAGTTGCGGTTCCAAAACTCCCCTTCCGTGTAAGTGTAAATTGCATTCAACGAGAGCACCAACCGCGGCGTGGCTTTGAAATCTGCCGTCAAAAGCAAAGAGTCCTTTAGGATGAACTTCGGACCGTCCTTAAAGTTCAGCTGCCGAGCGACCATCGGCCGCGTATCCCCGAGAGCGGCGTTGGGATTCCGATTGTAGGCCACGTTAACGTCATATTGCTCGGTATAGGAATTGGCGCGGCTGGCGCTCAGCAAAATACCCAGCCGGCGGTCGAGGAATGACTCCGAGTATTCAAAGGAATAGTTGGGCGCCCATTTGTATTCACGAAAATCGCTCGGGCCCTGCGTTTTCGTTAAAGTAAACTCCTCGTCATTAAAGTTGATGCTCGTGTTAACCCCGACGCGGCGCCCTTTGCGCTCAAAGGCCCGGCGCGTCTTCATGTTGATCGTGCCCGCCGGAGAATCGGCGTCCGACTCCGCGCTCGTCGTGCGGCTGATCTCGATCGACTCGATCGAGGTGATGGAAAAACCCTCGAAACTCGTCGCCCGCGACGCCTCGCCTCCACCCCGGTTGGCGTCCGCGCTCGCCGAGCGAATCCCGTCGAATGACACCCCGACGTATTGGCTGTCCATGCCGCCGAGGCGCGGACCACGGGCTTCGGATTCGACGTAGTCGAGGTCTACACCTGGCAAGTATTTCAAGAACTCGCCGACGTTGCCGTCCGTGACATCGCCGAAGATGTCCGACGAAACCGACGTGGTGATGTCCATATTACGCCGTTGAGCCTGAATGGCCTTCGCGTTGCCCTCGCGCTCAGAATCCACTGTAAAGGCGGCCAGCTGGAGCACCCCGTCTTTGCGCGTAACCGGGGCCGGCGCGGCGGTGCTGATAATATTGATTTCCCGCACTGCCGGGCTGCCCGCGGTGACGCTGAAGGAATCCTTGACCGTAGCATAGCCGGAAAACGAGACAGCGATTGCCGCCGGACCCGCCGCGACATTCAAAAACTGGAACGAGCCGTCGCCCTCCGTGAACGTCACTTGGTTCGTGCCCTCGAGCCGCACCTCGGCGTTGCGCACATACTCTTTCGTCACGGGGTTGAAGACTTTGCCTTGCACGGAGCCCGTGCCGCCGGTCTGGGCAACGAGGGCTGCGGCGGAAAAAAACCAGCCGAGCAGGAATGCGAATGGCGATAGCTCAGGCCAGAATCGGGCACTTTTCTGATTCATAATGGGGGGGGTGTTAGGGGTGATCGGAACTGCCGGTAAAGCGGCCCCGAAGGTCAGAGTAACCTACCTTTAGATAACGAACCTCGGGGCATTCTTCCTACAAGCTCGAATTCCAAAACAACGGAGAAAAATTCGTAGTGACCAAGAAAAAGTTGGGGTGCCAACCCCGAACCCCAAAGCTAGGACTGATACGACTGGCTGTTGATTTTCAGACTGCGGGTTCCGAGGTGGCACGGGCATCTGCCCGTGGGTTTGAGCATGAAACTCAACCGCTATTGGTAAGGAGTGCTCCCCATGAGTGAAGCCCCCCATCGATCCGCCGCGAAAATTCTACAGTCGGCTTCGGCTCCGCGCTCGCAGCCTCCGCGCTCGCGGCCTCGGCAGACCGCGGGCCGACCAGCGACGCCGTTACCGCCGGGCGCAGAGCTCCCACATCAGCACCGCCGCCGCCACCGAGACATTTAACGACTCGACCTTACCGGTCCCAGGAATCGTGACGAGCCGCGTACACGCCGCCGCCACCACCGGCGCGAGCCCCGTCTCCTCGTTGCCCAACACGAGCGCTACCGGTTTCTGTCCCGGGCGCGCCGCCTCGGGCCGGCCGCCGCGCGTCGCCGCGCCGATCACCTCGTAGCCTGCCGCCGCCATGCTCCGCGCCAACGCCGCGAGATCACGCGCCTGCCAGACTTCCAGAAACTCGAGGCCACCCTCCGCCACCCGGTGCGCCGCCTCATTGGGCCGCGCCGCCGTCGCCTCGGCTGAGATCACGATCCGCGTTACGCCAAAAAACGCCGCCGTGCGCGCGATCGCTCCGAGGTTGTGCGGATTGCCGATCCGGTCGAGCACCAGCACCGACTCCCGCCGCAGCGCCCAACCGCGCACGTCGTCCGCCGTGGGCGCGCGCAGGGCCGTCGCGTGCACGACCGCCACGATCCCGCCATGATGAATGGAGCCCGCGATTTTCTCCAACTCTGCCGGCGGCACGCAGCGGTAGATTTTCTTGGCGAGCGCGAGCGCCTTGCTCATCGCGCCCACCTTGCGACTCGTCGGTTCGTCAAAAAACACCCGCAAAATCGAATCCGGTTCGCTTTCAAACCGCGCCTTCACCGCGGCGAGTCCGCAGAGCTTGAGTTCCTCCCTCTCCCCACGGGCTGGCTCGGTCTTCGCCGCACCGGCACCCGCCCCCGGCCGACCGACGAAATGCGTCAACGGCCGCGCCTGAGTTGAGGGCTTCCGAAAAAATGCGTCGCGGGAAGAATGGGCCATGCCGACACATTGACCCGCGGCGCGGGGCGAAACCAAACAAAACTTCGCGTCGGGCGGCGTAGAAGCCCGCTCGAGGGCGATTTCCCCGCGTGAGTGCTCGGTCGGGTCGACCCAGATCGCGCGCCAGCGCGCTCCTACCCGAACGCCTCAGAAGCCCTTGAAATGCTTCGGGTCAGCCGGGTCCTGATAGCGGGTGGTGTAGGTTTTGTTGCTCGCCGCCAGCTTCAAAAACACGTCCACCGGCACGACCTCGACCGGGCCGTCCAAGTGCTTGGTGATCTCGACGAGGCTGTTCACGTCGTTGGACTCGCGCACGTGCACGAGCAAGAAATACGGCCGCTTGGCGTTGATCGCGATCAACTCGTTGAGATCGGCCGCCACCTCGTCGCGCGGGCGCCGGGGGTCGATGTAGTAGTCGTAGGAAATCATCGCCCGGGTGTCGCGGAGGTCGCGCGTGCGCGCCGGGCCGTAACCGTTGATGAAGCCGATCACATCGGGAAACGCGGCGTAGTAGCGGTCCACCGTTTCCTTGGTCAGGTCGGCGTTGCCCACGTTTCCGTCGGCGGCGGAGTTGTCCATGATCTCCAAAACATGTTCGTCGAGCACCTCCATGAGCGCGCGGGCCTCGGCCATGAGCGGGCCGAATTTGTCGGCGGGGATATGATTCGGATACATGTAACCCGGACCGGAGAGACCGCCGATGAAGTAATCGTTCTTCGTCGCGCTTTCGTGGAAATACTCCAGCGCCGCCGGGGAGAATTTCGACCAGTTCATCGTCACCTGCCAGCCAAAGGGCAGCTTGCCCCGCCCCGGCTTGGTCCAGACGCCGATGCCGATACTGTCGGACTGCACGAAAGACACATACACCTTCTGCTCCGCCGTGAGTTTCGCATCGAGGGCGACCTGATGGTTATTGGTGAACTTGAAGCCCGGCGTGAACGTGAACTGACAATTAAAACTGAGATTGGGCAGGTTGTGCAGACCTTCCATCTTGAGCCCGAAGCTCGAAAGCAAGGTCGTGTGCTGCTCCTCGGTATCTTTGCCGTAGGAGTGCCAGCCGAACACGGTGCCGAGCGGAGTCATCTCGGAAAACAGCTTCTTCCCCAAGGCAACTTCTTCGGGGTGCCGGCCGGGATTCGCCGAAAGATCGTGGAAGAACATTTTCTGCCGCACGCCCCAGTCCGCCATCGCCGGCATCCGCACCGCGCCCACATGGCCGCCCATCAGCATGATCGCATCATGGGTGCAACGCGCCCAGTACCGCGAGTAAGCATCGGCGTAGATCTGGGCGTCGGTTTGCCCGGTGTAACGGCCGCGGAGGTCGTCGATCCGCTTGAGACCCCGCGCCTCCACTTGGGCGATTTGCGCCTCCGTCACGATCAGCGCGTCTTCCAGCCCCGCGATCGTGAACGCCACGTTCATCGTCGCCGAGACCGCCGGTTCCCAGATCACGTAGCCCTTGGCGTGCTTCGCAAAAAGCGCGAGCGCCTCATCCGCCGTCTTCACCTCGGTGAAGACGACGCCGTGCTTGCGTTGATAAAACTCAAAGAGCGGCTCGGTGATCTCCCATTGGAAATCTTTTGGGTGAACGATGTAGAGCTGCGGCGAGGCACGGTTCGCAAGCCCCTGCAAGCTCACGAGCATCGCCTTCTCCGGCATCCCTTTGGCGGCGAGCCAATCGCCGTCAAAGCGCATGACCCACGCGGCCCGGGCCACCGGCTGCGCCGAAAAGCCGGCGGCGGTGAATGAAAGAAAACTGACCAGAATGAAGAGTAGACGGCGCATGATTTATTTCTCCCCGATTACTTTGGTGAAACGATACACGAGCGGCTTCGACCGAGTGCTGTGCAGTTCGATCAGCAGCAACTCCCGATCGCCTTCGACCAAGCGCAACTCTTGGTAAATCCGCATCGGGAAAACTCCCTGCGAGCTCTCGATCTGCGGCGTCGCCTCGACCCGCAAGGTCCGCCCGCCGTCGAGCCACTCGGCCCGCACCGGAGTCAACGCACCGGGCACGGGATAGAGCGCCATGTGCCGCTGCTCGACGCGGAAAAAATCCTTCACGGCCGTCGGCTTGGCTGTGTCCACCGGGTTGGTCGCGGTGAGCTTCGTCGCGCGCCACTGCATATCGTGCCGCAGATCGACCCGCGTGCCGTCGAGCGCGACGACCAGATCCCAAGTCGTCCAGCCGTCGAGCGCCGCACTGCGCTTGAGATCCAGCCGCCAATGACCGGCCAGCGCCGGATTCGCCGCCCAGGCCGTCAACGGAACTACCAGCAGTAAAATTCCCAGCGCCCTAAACGAAGTAAATTTCATGACGCCGCCATCAACACCCCGCCCCGGCCGGAAGACTAGGTGAAAGAAAATGAAAATTTAGCCCCTCGCTTAGCCAGCCCCGCTGCGTTCCGCCCGTATAACCGACCGCCGGTCGGTTGTGGGTGGCGAACAAGCCCGACCAGCGGTCGGGCCTACAGTTCGAGCAACTTCAGCATCAATTTACCCGACGGAGTTTAACGGCCCAATTCGCCCGCCGCGCTCACCTCGCCCACTACGGTGAACTCCTCGCGGTCGTGATAGAGGTGCCGAATCATGAAATCCGGCGCATAGCGCGACAGCGCCGAATCCGGCGCGCGCAGCTCGCGCAGCAATGCCACCGAATCCACGTGGCCGAATTTCAAATTGAAAACAAAGCGCTTGCACCAACCGCGTGCCAGCCACGGCTCGATTAGGTTCTTCATCACATGGTGCGGTTCTTCCAGCAGGTCGCAGAGCATCCAGTCGTAAGCCTTGCTCGCCTCGAAATTAAAATGAAACGCATCGTCGGTGCAGTGCTCGATCAACGGGTTGTTCAAGGCGCCGCCTTTGAGCGGGCCGTTGTCCACCGCCACCACCGCGGCGCCGCGCTTCGCCGCGCTGTAACTCCAGCCACCCGGCGCCGCGCCCAGATCGGCCACCGTCTCGCCCGCCTGCGGCTCGGCGCCCAACACCACGAACGCCTCCTCCACTTTCAGATAACTCCGCGACGGCGCCGCATCGTCGTCGGCCATCCGGCGCTGTCCGTGCATGAACGCCTCGCGCGCCACGAACACACGGCCAAAATCCGTAAACCAAACAAAAAGCCCCCTCGCCTCGCCCCGCCCCCGCGGCAGATCGGCCACCGCGAGCTTCGCCACGCGCGCGAGCCGTTTTTTGAGTTGCTCGTGGAATTCTTTTTCCACGCCGCTCATCCGCCGACCGAGTCCCACTAGCTCGGCCGGCCCGCCCATTACGCACGGCCAAGCCGCATCGACGCGTTCGCCGCGCAGACTCGTCAGAAAAAACTCAATCATCCGCCCCGCGAGGGCGTTGACCGACTCGCCCTTGAGTTCGACCGCGCCGCGCATCGTGACATGGGGAAACGCCAGCCCGCGCACGTCGGCCCCGTCGGCCGCGAGCGTCCAACCGGGTCCGTGTTCGCCCACGACCACGCCCGCGTCCGCGAGTTCACGCACGAGTACCGATTCGAATCCCGCCTGACAGGTCAGCAACATGCCCGCGAACGTGGGCACAAGCACCGGACGGGCGAGTAGAAATTCACCAACGTCAAACTCGATCCCCGCGCCCGCCGGCGGACACGCGCAAAAATGCTTCATCGATCAATCTCACCGCCCGCGAATGGGGGTCGGTGCCGGCCAGCGTGCGTAAAATCCCGGGGCTCAGGAGCCGTATTTTCAGCACGGTCTACTACGCGACTGATCGCGAAGCCAGCGCGCTCATCTGGGCTGGAGACACGGACTGTGAAATCGGGCGAAACCGCTGGCGGAAAGCGACGGGCGTGGTGCCGTAGGTCGCCTTGAACGAGTGGTGAAAGTGCGAAAGCTCCTCGAAACCGCATTCAAACGCGATGGACGTCACGGAACGCTCGGTGGATGCAAGGAGTTTTTCCGCATAGTCCATACGCAGGCGGTGAATGTGCCGGCGCCACGATTCGCCCGTGATTTCGCGAAACAATTCGGTGAAGCGACGCCGCCCGAGTCCGACCGACCGGGCCGCGTCGTCGATGGAGACTGCCGTATAAAACTCGGTTTTCAGCCGCGCCGCATAAAGCGCCACACGGGTGCCGCTTTCATCGAGGCGATCAATCCGGATCGCGCCGCCGCAAGTCCTGCGCAGCAAAAGCACAGCGAGAACCGTGAGCCTGGCGATCAACAGTGCCTCCCATCCGAGCCGTTGCGTTTCCTGCTCAAACATCATTTCTTGCACGATGCCGAGAATCTGCCGCGCTTCATCTCTGCCGGCACCTTGAAGATCGAGCGGCAGCGTGCCGGCAGCGTCCAGCTCGCGCGTGAGTTCCGAGCGCAGCAATTCCGGGCGATAGTGAATGGTGTAGAGCGTCACGGGCTGTCCCAGCAGGTCGCGCTGGCGGTGCGGCACTTGCGCGGCGATGTGAAAAAGCGTGTTCGCGGCCACGTCGTATCGCTGGCCACCGCTCTCCCAATGAGCACGGCCGGCGATGAGGAGGCAAAATTTCGAGTAGTCGTCCTTCAGCTCGCCGAAGAAACCCGGGCCATGGCGTGCTTCAAAGACTACGATCCCACAAGCCGGCATAGCCACGCACTTGGGGCTTTTATTAAAGTCTTTCGGCTTGATCAACATCGATCACAAGCACAGCAGAAATTCGGACGATTAAAAGGCGGAAGCTCTACAAAATCGCGCCACGAAGTTAACTCAAAGACCGCTTCAGGAGACCGGAGGCCCTACTCCTCTTTCCCGACGAGCGGCTGGTTGAGGCGGAGGTAGGCGAAGAGATCGCGAAGTTCGGCGTCGCTCAGTCCGCCGAGGAGGCCGGCCGGCATCAGCGAGGTGCCGAGACCGTTGAGCGAGGCGATGTCGGCTCGCTCGACGGTGATGGTCAGGCCAGCCATATCGCGGAGGACAACGCGTTTCGGATCCTGCCTGGCGAGGAAACCGGAGTGCACGCTGCCATCGTTTTTCCGCAGGATCCACGGTTCGTAGCCCTCGCGAATCTCGGCGTTGGGATTGACGATGGCGAGAGCAAGGCTGGCGAGGTCGTCGCGCTTAAAGGCGGTGAGGTCGGGACCAATCTCGCCGCCGACGTTGAACAACCGATGGCAGGCGGCGCAGCGCTGCTGGAAGTGAGCGCGGCCGGCATAAACGTTGCCACGACTATCGCCCAGCACCGCGAGGAGTCGGGCGATTTCCGCGGTATCGGCGGCCGGGCCGATGGCCGCGGGGCGGCCGAAGACGCGGTCAAGGCGGGCGGAGAGCGGGGCGTCGGCGAGGAGCCGGAGTCGGTCGCGGATTTCCGCAGGCACGTCGGCCGGGGCAAATTCCTTGCTCTCGAAGGCGGCGAGCAACGCGGATGCGCCAGAACGTCGGCTGGCGAGCACCGAGAGGGCCACGGTGCGCTCCTCCGGAGCGTAGCGCGGCAGGCCGGCGACGATCGCCGCGATGAGCGCGGGATCGTCGTAAGCAGAGGCGGCGGCTAGGGCGGCGCGGACGACATCTTTCTTCGGATCGGCCAGCGCCGAGACGAGGTGGGCGGCGGCGGCGGGGACCGGGACCTCGCCAAAGGTGGCGAGCGCCCGGATGCGCTCGACAGACGGCGCCGACGAATCGGCGATCAAGGCCAGACCCTGCGCGAGCGCGGCCGGATCGCGTTGCCTCATGCGGAGGGAGAGCGAAGCGCGGCCGGTCTGCACGAGGGCGGTGACGAGGGCCTCGGGCAGCGCCGGCAGGGCCCGGCCTTCGAAGGCCTGCTCGAAGCCCTTCACGAGTTCACCCTTTGCGGCAGTGTCGGGCGCGAGCGCGAGGAGTTGCGTGCACGTCGTCCAATCCTCCGCACCACCCGCGGCGGCGAAGCGGCGCATGAGCCGGGTCGCGAGGTGTTGCTGAACGAGCGGACGGGACCACAGGGACTCGGCGGCGGACGGCGCGAAAAGCGCGAGGACAGCGGCGCGATCGGAGGCGCACTTGCTCTCAATCGCCCACCAGAGCTGAAGAGGAAGATAAGGATCAGATGCGTCGGCATCGTGGGTGAGCAGAGCGCCGACGATGGGGAGGCCGATGGTGGCCGGGAAACGTTTGGCGGAGGCGGCGAGCTGGCTACGGACCTCTACGTCGGGCTCGGCGGCGGCGAGCGCGACGAGAGCTTGCGCGGTCGCGGTCGCGGCCAGGCCGGCGTCGCCGACGAGCCGGGTGGCCCAGAGGCGCACGTAGGGATCAGCGTGGCGGAAAAGCTCACGCGCGAGCGACTCGTCGAAGCCGCCGGAGAGGTGAAGGGCCCAAAGTGCCTCGAGGGCGAACTGGCCGGGCGTGTTGCGGGCGAGTTCGGCGCGGAGCGCGGGAAGAATGGCGGAGTCGCGGCGCTCGGCGAGAACTTGGCGGGCGGACTCGCGCCACCAGCGATTCTCATTACGAAGGAGCGAAACGAGCTCGGCGGATGATTTTTTACGCAGATCGAAGGCCGGCACGCCGGGCTTGGCGCCGACGGCGCGCACGCGGTAAAGACGACCGTCGTCGGGGGTGATCTGGCCCTCGTGGTTGCGATAATGGTTGATCTGAAAATCACGCCAGTCGGCGACGTAGATCGCCCCGTCGGGACCGTGCTTGATGTCGACCGGGCGGAAATTCGCATCGTCGGTCTGCACGACCTTGTCCATGTCGCGGGTCTGAAACGTGGCGCCGCGCGGCTGCGCCTCGGTGAGCGAGAGGTAGTGGTTCATCGGGTCGATTCCGATGAGTTTGCCGCGGTAGCGCTGGGGGAGCGCGCCGCCCTCATAGAAGATAAAATTATGCGTGTAGCGCCCGATCTTGGCGTGGAGCATCGCGGGGAAATAGCCGAAGGCATAAGGGTTCGAGAGGTCGCCGTGCTTCTCGAAACCTTTCCGCAGGTAGGCGCCCTGCGCGTAATGAAAGCCACGAGTGTCGCCGCCATTATGACCGGAGAAGACGCGACCCTTGGCGTCGATTTCGCAACCGAAGGAGTTGCCGCCGCCCTCGGCGAAGACCTCGAACCGGCGCGACGCGGGCTCGTAGCGCCAGATCCCCTGCCCCATCATGTGCGCGATGGGCGCCGTATCGAGGCCGGGGCGCACGATATCGCTGGTGACGGTGGAGCCGACGGAGCCGTAGAGCCAGCCATCCGGGCCCCAGCGGAGGGAGTTGGCGATCGAATGCGTATCCTCGATGCCGAAACCGTCGAGGGCGACCGTGGGCGGGCCGTCGGGGACGTCGTCATTGTCCGCGTCGGGATACCAAAGAAGTTGCGGGGGCGAAAGCACCCAGACGCCGCCGCGGCCGCGGCAGACCGCGGAAGTGATGTTCAGGCCGTCAACGAAGGTGGTAACTTTGGCGAACGAGCCGTCGCCCTTCACGTCCTCGTGGATAGTGATGAGATCGCGGCCGCGGAAGGCGGCTTTCTCCGGCGAGTCGTAGGGCGGCGCGGGTTTTTTCCGGTCGTAACGGATGCGCCAGATGCTGTCGCGAGCCATGACCTTGAGCCCGGCTGGGTCGGGATATTGGCGATACTGGACGACCCACATGCGGCCGCGCTCGTCAAAATTGAGGAAGACGGGCTGCGCGACAACCGGCTCGCGGGCGACGAGGTCCACAGCGAGGTCGATTGGGGTCACGAGTGAGGGCTCGGCGGTGGGATGGGCTTCTTTCTGGGCGGCGGCCCAGCGGACGCCGTTGGCGAGCAGGCGGGTGAAGGCGGGGGTTTTGAAATCGGCGGGGAGGCCGAGCGAAGTGTAAAACGAGCGGCCACCGTCGCCGCGTTTAAACGTCCACGCGACGGGTTCCGGGCGTTGGCCGGGGATTTCGCCCATGAGCACCACTTCCGTGCCGGGCCGGAGCGGGGTGTTGCGGTAGAGCCAGGCAGAGGAATCGAAAGGCGTGGAGACGCCGCTCAAGAGCGGGAGGGCGGGCGCGGGCGCGGTAATGCGCAACACCTGACCCTTGCCATGGTGCCCGCCATAGAAGCCGCCGAGCACCTGCGAGTCGAACTCCGGCCATTGCGCCAGACCAGCGAGCAAGGGTTGGTTCGGTACCGGAGAAAACGCATGACTCGCCGTCCGTATGCCAATCATCGGTTTGCCTGCCGCGACATAACGCCGAATTACATCGAGTTGCGCCTCTGGCAGCGGGCGCCGCCGCACGCTGATGAGCAGCACATCGGCCTGCTCGACCTCCGCGAGGCTCGCGAACGTAGTCGCCCCGGCGGCCACTGACCCCCGCACCGTCACCACCCGAAAATCTCGCGCCAAATAGTCCGCCGCGAACGCCGGCAGCGTCGTCGCCGTCTCATACTCGTCTTCGGCGATCAGCATCACGAGCTTCTTGAGGGCCGGTTCTGGCTGGGCGGCGAAGCTGGCCGTTCCAAGCGTGGAGAGGCCGAAGCAGGCCAGAAGGAAGCTTGGTTTGAAGATTGATGGCGTCACAAACTCATGGGGCTAAGAGATAAAGAGTCGACCCGTTGACCAAGTTGGATCCGCCGGGAGCAGAAAGAAGGGCCGGGGAACCGCGCGGAACAATGAACTTGTGAGCGGCGACTTACAGGCGGAAGTTCACGCCAAGACTAACGAGCGGGCTCATTTCTTTGATGTTGCGCGGCCGAGAGTTGAACCACTTCGTGCCGGAATCGGGCTCATCGAAGATATTGTTGAACTCGAGGTAGGCGTCGATCTTGTCCGTGACGCGATACATCGTCTTAAGGTCTACGGTGCGACGAAAAATCGTGTAGAATAGCCGGGACTGGTTCGCGTTGTACGAACTCAGGAAATCATCCGTGTAGTTATATTGCACCCGCACGGTGACCTTATTGCGGATGTAGGAGATGCCGGCATTGGCGGTCAGCGGGTTGAAGCCCGGCACCTCGCTCGTGGACTGCAGGCTGCCACCGCTTTCATAATTACCCTCGGACTGCATGCGCGTGAAGGTGACAAAGGCGCCGAGCCCACCCCAGAAGCCGGGGAGTCGGGTGAATTGCTGGTTGTAGTTCAGCTCAACTCCACGGACGCGGGCTGAGCCGCCGTTGTACTGGGTCGTGAGCTGGTAACCGGAGTAATTTCCGGCGAAGCCATTGTCAGCACCTTGAGGTAAAATGGTGCCACCGGCGGTGTAGATGAAGCGACTTATCTCCTTGATGAAGAACCCCACGGAAATAACTCCGGCCGGCTCGAAGTAATACTCCAGACTTAAGTCGAAGTTGTTAGCCTTTTGGGCCTTGAGGTTCGGGTTGCTGGTCGAGATCGTTTGGCTGTCGTCATTCACCGTGGTGAGTGGGATGAGTTGACCGATTGAGGGTCGGCCAACGTTGGTCGCGTAGCTCAGACGAGCGATGAGGTTCCTGCTGGGCGTGTACTTAAAGTGCAGGCCAGGGAACACATCGCGGGTTTGACCAGTGGCGGTTTGACGGCCGCTGTACTCCGCAATGGTGCGACGTTCGATCTCGGCTAGGGTCAAGGTCCCGACCCAAGCCGCCCGGCGAGCCTTCTCGCTCGGGGAAATATACTGGAGTGCGCCAGTACCCTCAACGTCGGTGCTCTCGACGCGGACGCCGCCCATGACCGACAGCTTACCGAGGTCTATATTGCCCATGATGTAGGCCGAGGTGATGGTCTCCTCGAAGTCCTGCTTGCCGGTGAACGCGATCCGCGTGTTGGTAGCCATGTCGGGGATGAAGTACTGCGGGCTTTTGGCGAAGATGGTGTCGATGCCTTCACGACCGTTGCCCGGGAAGTTCGCGTAAGGCAGCGTGGCATAGCGCGACAGCTCGGTGTTGGGCACGCTGTTACCGCGTCCGAACTGAGCCAGGTTGTCGTCATTTAGGCCTGTGACTGGGTTGCGCCCCATTACACCATCCGGACCGACATAGGTCCCGCGGTAGGAATTATCGGTCAGATTGCGTTCTTGCTGGCGGATGCGGGCGCCCGCCTTAATCCAAGATGGAGCGATGGTATCAAAGCGCTTAGTGGCGTTAAGCGCCGCACCGCTATAGAGATCTTTGCCATTGCGGATGGTGCTGCTGTAGAGATTATCGGTGTAGGTCTCTATTTTGCGCAGGTCAGGGCCGGCCGTTTGGGTTATATAGGGAAAGTTGGGGTTGCTCGACTTCTGCACCTCGAAGCCAATCCCGCGAGCGATGAACTGAATCTCGCGGGTGCCGGGATAGTAAGTCTGGGCGTACGAACGGTAAATATCGTAGTCGAGGTCGAGCGCCTCATACTTGTGCACCGCGCCCAACTGTAGGTAGTTGGATTTGACCACCTTGTTAAGGAACTGAGGGATGAGCGTGACGTTGCTGGCCGTGACCGGGCGGACGCGGGTGAGGGTCTCGCTGTAGCCGGGGATGATGCCGCCCGTGCCGGTGTAGTTGCCGGAGGAATCTACGCCCGCGA
Organism: Opitutus sp. GAS368; assembly: GCA_945882935.1. GTDB lineage: Bacteria > Verrucomicrobiota > Verrucomicrobiia > Opitutales > Opitutaceae > Tous-C4FEB. The sequence goes on along the minus strand of CAMCWW010000015.1, from coordinate 30,245 downwards.
CCGACTGGTTGGTCTGCCACTGCTCGCGATACTGATCCTTCTTCTCGTCACTGTAGTCGCCAGAGGCGCTGAGGTAAAAGCGGACCCTGTCATCGAGCTTGTAGTCGACCTTGAGGTTGGCGCCACCGCGGTAGCGCATAATGCGCGAGTCGCGCCAGTCGACCTGATAGAGATAGGCCGGATCGGTCGAACCGTTAGGTAGCTGCTGGTAGGCCATCTGGGACTCCGAGAGAATCGAGGGCACCGCGCGGTAGCCGAGGTTGATGGCCACGCCAATCTTGTCGTTGAAGACCTCTGAATAGTTTAGGGAGTAGCTGCGGGGTTTCGGGTAGCTGGAGTCACGCGGATCCCATGGACGCCACATCGAGCCGATCGAACCGCTGATGCGTCGCAGCGGGGAGCTGTCGAACGCGCTCTTGGTCACCATGTTAACCGCGCCACCGATGGAGTCAGCGTCCATGTCGGGCGTGGGGGATTTAACGACCTCCATGCGCTCGATCGCGTCGGCGTTCGTATGCTCAAACTGGTATTCTCGGGTTGAACCGGCAGAACCGGCATTAGCCGCACGGTTACCGTTAATCGTAATCGTGTTGAGATTTTGGCTCATGCCGCGGATCCGGATGTAGCGTATATCGCCATCCATCGACTGGCCCTCTACGCCTGGCAGGCGGACAAGCAGGTCGGCCGGATTGCCGGCAAGATTGCCGAAGGCATCGGCTGAGACGATGCTCTTCACACCCGAAGACTGGCGTTGGAGGGTGATCGCCTGAGCGTTACCCTCGCGCTCGCCAGCCACCACGAATTGGCCCAGTCGGTAAATCGCTGACGTGAGTTTTACATCTTGGCGGGTGCCGCCCTCGGCCTTCGCCCGCACTGGAATTGTCACCGTGTCCAACCCCGTGTAAGAAACCTCCAGCATCACATCACCATCGGAGGGCAGGGGCAACCGGTAGACGCCCTGACCGTCAGTGAACGCTTCACGATCGGTGCCGACGAGGATGACGCGGGCGCCCTCGAGCACGCGGTTGGTGCCGGCGTTGGTCACCGTCCCAGTGACTGCGAACGTCGAAGCCGCCACCGAACCGGACGGCGTCCCTTGGGCGCGGACCGCGGGAGAAGGCAGACACCATACTGTTGTAACTAGGGCGGAGAACAGACGAAGATACGATGGGTTTTTCATCAGAGCTAGGAGGTTGGGGTTTGCCCGCTCATCAGCACGATCGGCCTAGGCAAGCCCCCCTACGCTATCAGCCAAGACCGAAGACGTCTTGTCCCTGTGGGCGATGAGCATTGTGTTTTTGGGCAAAACTTCGCGGCGCACGAGGCGTAGATGTGTCCGTGTCGCGGGCAATGGACACGAAAAGCCCGGGCGTTTCGGCCCGGGCGGAAGGTTTGGCGAGCTGAGCAGGGGGCGCCGCCGGTAGTTAGAATCAGCTCTTCTCGACCTTAGCGCCGGATTTTTTCCAACCCGCAATGCCAGGAGCATAGTGCCGCACGTTGGTGTAGCCAAGCGCGAGGGCGGCGTTGGCCCCGGCGCGATAGGCGCTGCACCGTTCGTTACCACAATAAGCGACAACGAGGGCGGATTTGTCCTTGGGTAAAACGTCCGCGAGCTTCGCCTTGGCGACGGCGAAGTCGACCGCACCGGGGATGCGGCCTTCGGCAAAGGAGTCGGAACCGTTCACATCGAGCAGGACAACGGCCTTGGCGGCGACGGCGGCTTGGAGTTCGGCGTGGGTGATGTCGGCGATTTTTGCGGGACCGGCAAACGCGGCCGCCGCGAGACTGAGCACACTGAGGAGGGTGATGAATTTTTTCATGGCGCCCGGACATCGCCGAAAAAACGGGCCTCGGCAAGCCGGCAGAGGAATAAATGGCGCGGGCGGCCCGCCCAAGGGATCGTAACATGAGCGGGACGCCCATGCTGCGAAAAACCCGGTCGCCAAAACTTCGGCGACGCCCGATCAGAGCCGGTGCAGGTGAAACCCGCCGTCCACATCGAAGCACGCCCCGGTCGAAAACGGGAACCGGTCTTCGGCAATGGCGCGCACGGCGCGGCCGATGTCCTCGGGCTTGCCCCAACGCCGGATCGGCGTGATGCCGCGCTCGTCGGTGATGATGAGCTTGTCGTACTTCTCCTTCACGCCGCCGGTCATGTCGGTGGCGATCACGCCGGGACGGATTTCGTAGACGTTGATGCCGTCGTTCGCGAGCCGGTCGGCAAAGAGTTTCGTCATCATCGCAAGCCCGGCTTTTACCATGCAGTAGTCGCCGCGGTTGATCGACGCCGTGTAGGCGGAGATCGAGGTGATGTTGACGATCCGGCCCCTGAAACCCTCGGCGTCCGGCGCCTGTTTGAGCATCTGCTTGGCGACGAGTTGGGTGAGGAAAAACGGGCCCTTGAGGTTAATCTCGAAGAGGCGGTCGAAGCTCTCCTCGCCGCAATCGAGCAGATCGGCGCGGACTTTGGGCGCCACTCCGGCGTTGTTCACGAGCAGATCAATGCGCCCAAATTTCTCCATAGTCTCCGCTACCAGCCGTTCGCGGTCGGCGGCCACGGCGACGTCGCCCTGCACAATAAAGCCGTCGCTGCCCGCGGCCTTGACGAGCGCGAGCGCCTCGGCGGCGGCTTCGGCGTTGCCGGCGTAATTGATCGCCACCCGGGCACCGGTGCGGGCGAGTTCGATGGCGATACCACGGCCGATGCCGCGGGAGGCGCCGGTGACGAGAGCGGTTTTTGAGGTCATCAGGTCGCAGTCGAACCCGCGGCAAATTTCGAGGCAAGCCTCCACGGTCACCTGCCTACCAAAGACCGAGATTTACCGTGAGCACGTCCATTTCCGCTCCCGCGCCGTTGACGAGTTCCAGAATGTTTTCCCCGGCGCGCAGTAGGGCCGGGTCGAAGCGATAGGTGCGGCTCGCTTCCGGTGCCGCCCGGCGACCCGGCAGATCCTCCGGGCCAATAAATTCGACGAAGAGCTCGGGACTTTTTTGTTGCGGCAACCATTCGAGCGGTCGGCCGTTGAGCTTCACTTCAAAGTCGCTCGCGGCGTGCGGCACACCCGTCACCAAAATCCGCGCCCGGCTCGCCGGCAAGGCCGCCGGTGGCACCGGCAAGGGCAGTTGCACCACGCCGCCGGCCGGCAACTTCGCGGGCAGCAGGCCGGGCAGCTCGTAGGCCCGGCGAAAGCGCGTCGTCGGCACCGAGTAGAGCAAGGGCTTGCGCGCAGCCGTCTCGGGCGATTCCAAGCCGAGCAACCAGTCGTAAGGCACCGCCCCGACTTTTTCGATCCAGCAGGGGAAATTGAAGATATTGATCCCATCGGCACCCGACGCGTAGAGCCCCGTGACGGCCGCCCGCAACGATTGTGGGCTGTGGCGCTGGGCCCCGTGTTCGAGATCGAAGCCACCGTAGATCGGCACGGCGTGGGCACCCAGCGCCGTTCGCATCTCCGCGATGGGTTGAAAGAAATCCGTGTTCAAAAAATGCGACGTCGAGATCGCATCTACGAGGCCGCGTTGCGCCCACGTCACGACATCCAGCCCGAGCTCCCGCCCGCCCGCGACCGAGGTCGGCACGCGCACGATCAAGGCGCGACCCTTGGCCCGGCAGAGAGCGCGTACATCGGCCACAAAGCCCGTGATCGAATCGCGCTTCGCCCAGACTTCGTCACGGTTGCCCGAGAGGTGCCGCGGGAAACGCATCCAATCGAGCTGCATCCCGTCGAATTCATAGCGCTCCAGCAGCTCGGTGATGATCGCCAGCATAAACGCCCGCACCTCGGGCCGGCTGTAATCGAGCGCCCAGTTGCGCCAGTCGGTGTCGCCCCGGGCCACCGCCGCCGCGTCCACGATCACATCGGGGTGCGCCCGCCGGACTTTCGGGAGATTCCACTCGTCCGCCGCCGTCGGATTATGCACGTCGTTCATGCGCACGGTCACAAAGGTCTCTTTGCCCGAGGCGCGGAGTTTCTCGAGAAAGTAGCCGAACGGGTCGCGGCCCGCCGCGTGTTCCAACGCCAGTTGTTTATGTCGGGGATCGGTCTCGCCGACCTTAGTCGGATAATAATAACGGCCGGCGCCGGGGCAGAGCAGGTACGTGGTCACGTTGGGCGGACACGCCGCGACCACTTCGTCGATGTCCCGCCGGAAGTCGGGCGACAACATGCCCAACGTCCCGTTGCCGTCGTTATCCAGTAAAATCCGTTTTGGCGCCGCAGCCTCGGCGGTCAGAACCAGTGCGGCCAAAAAGATGCAAAACGAAAACGGATGCGTTGATAGTTTCATGGGGTGAAATCGGATTAGCTCCGCCAGCGGCCGGGGCGAGCCGAAACCCCTTTCTTTTTTTCGCCGCTTTGTTCTTCTTGGAGCTCCTCCCAAAGAACATGAAACCCGTCACCCGTCGCGAATTCCTCAAAGTCACCTCCGCCGCCAGCCTTACCGCTGCCGCCGGCTCCTCGCTGGCCTTCGCCGCTCCCGCTGCGGCGGCTCCTGCCCTCAATCCGTTTGGGCGCACCGGCCGGCCCCGCCTGTTGCTCAGTCTCGCCGCCTATTCGTTCCGCGAAAACTTCCCGATTTCGCGCGGCCAGCCCAATCTCAAGGTGCCCGCCGGCCGGGCGACCGACATGTTTCAGTTCATCGACACTTGCGCGGCCCACGGCTGCGCCGGCGCGGAGCTCACCAGCTATTTTTTCTCCGAAGAGAGCGACGCGTATCTGCTAAAGGTGCGACGCCACGCTTTCCTGCGCGGCGTAGCCATCAGCGGCACCGCCATCGGCAATAATTTCTCCCACCCCGTCGGCCCAAAGCGCGACCAAGAGATCGCGTTGACCAAAAAATGGATCGACCGCGCCGCACTGCTCGGCGCACCGCACATCCGGGTGTTTGCCGGCGTCACCAAGGAACTCGCCCGCGACGCGGCCGATAAACTCGTGATCACCGCCCTCGAAGAATGCTGTGACTACGCCGGCCAGCGCGGCGTCTTTCTCGGCTTGGAAAATCACGACTCCATTGGCAGCGCCGCCACGTTGCTCCCCATGGTGAAAGCCGTGCAGAGCCCGTGGATCGGCGTAAATCTCGACTCGGGCAACTTCCGCACCGCGGATCCCTACCAAGACTTCGCCGCCTGCGTGCCCTACGCGCTCAACGTCCAGTTCAAGGTCGAGCTCAAGGGCAACACCGACACCGCCCGCCCCGCCGACTTGAAACGCTTCAGCCAACTGCTCCGCGACGGCGGCTACCAAGGCTGGGTCGCCCTCGAATACGAAGCTAAGGAAGACTCCGCCGTCGCCGTCCCCCGTTATCTTCGCGAGATGCGCGAGATCTTCGCCGCCGGCTGAGAACCCCGCTGGAGTTTCGCCTAAAAATGCATCGCTCCGCCCACGGTCCCGCCCACACTTGCCGCATGAATCTCCCCGTCATTGCCCAAAAATCTCCCCTGCCCGTCGCCGTCGAAGCCGGAAAAACTTACTACTGGTGCTCGTGCGGCTTGAGCAAAAACCAACCGTTCTGTGATGGCGGCCACAAAGGCTCGGGCTTCTCGCCCACGCCCTACACCGCCGAGAAAACCGGCACCGTTTATTTCTGCGGCTGCAAGCACGGCAAAAACGGGCCGCTCTGCGATGGCAGTCACAAGCAGCTTTGAGCGCCGCGGTGACGCCGCCGTTTCCCGGCGCAAATCGCCCTTGAGAACCGGCTGATCCCGGCGGAGGTTCCCGCTATGCAAGTTCTCGTTCACCCCAACCGAGCCGTGCTTCGCGCCCTGTGCGCCTTGATCGTCGGCGCCGCCGTTATCCCGTCGTGCCTCATCGCCGCGCCCACCGTCGCCGCTCCCGCCGCTTCCGCCCAAAGCAGTTCGCCCTACACCAAGGGCCCGAAAACTCGCGATGGCATCGGCGTTTACTACTTCGGCCGCGAGATCGCGCACTACATGACCCATCACGGCGCCCCGTGGCTCGAGCGGGGCGAGCGCGAAATCGAGGAGCGACCCGACTTGGTTATGAAGGCGCTCGCCCTGAAACCCGGCGACATCGTGGCCGATCTCGGCTGCGGCACCGGTTACTTTAGTTGGCGCATGGCGCAGGCCGTGGCGCCCGGCGGGATCGTCTACGGCGTCGAGATCCAGCCCGAGATGCTGGCTCTCCTCGACGTGCAAATGCAGCAACGCGGCGTGACCAACGTCGTCGGCGTACTGGGCACCGCCGAAGACCCGAAGCTCCCCCAACCCGTCGATCTCGCGATCCTCGTCGATGTTTATCACGAGTGCAGTCGCCCCGCCGAATATATCGCCGCCGTTTGCCGCAGCCTGAAACCGGGCGGCCGCCTCGTCTTCGTCGAATACCGCGGCGAGGACCCCGGAGTGCCAATCAAACCTCTGCACAAAATGACCGAGGCGCAGGTGAAATTGGAAATGACGGGGCAACCGCTCGACTTCGTGCAGACCGTCCACTCGCTCCCCCGCCAGCACCTGATCATTTTCAAGAAGCGCGCCGCACCTTGACTTTGCCTCTGCGGCGAACCGCCCCGCAAACGCGCGGTCAAAACCCAATCCCCCTCACCTCACTCTCATGAAACCCCGCGCGCTGAGCCTCACTTGCTCTGGTCTTGTTTTTTTACTCGCGGGTTGCGGTCAGCCTCCGACACCCAACGCCGAACCCACCACCGCCGAAAAGGCCGAGTTGGCCGTGAAGAACGCCGTGGCCGTAGCCACCGCCAAGACCAAGGAAATCGCCCGGGAGGTCAGGGATTTGGCGGCCGAAAAGATCGTCGAGTGGCACCTCACGCCTGAGGAAATCAAGGCCGAGCTCGAACGCACGGGCCGCGTGGTTCGGTCCAAAGCCAACGCCGCCGTCGCCAAATCCGGTGAGGTGATCGACAACGCCCGCGTCATCGCCGTCATCAAATCCAAGCTGGTCGGCGACCGGCAACTTTCCGCCCGCGAGATCGGCGTCGAAGCCAAACAAGGCACCGTGACGCTGACCGGCACCGTTGGCTCCGCTGAACTCATCGGGCGGACCGTCTCCCTCGCTCTGGACACCGAAGGCGTCACCGGGGTCGTGTCTCTGCTGACGGTCTCCGTTACTCCCTGAATCGCACTCCCTGCGCGACGTCATTTAGACAGCTCACGTCTCTGGAGACGCGACGCCCCCGTCGCGTGCCATGGCCAGTTCAAGCCGAGGGCGCAATGATTGAGGTCGCTCAAAATCGAGAGCCCCTGCCCCGGCGCCGCAGCTTTCAATTTTCTTTCATTTCGGTCCTGCGCAGAGTTGCGCAACCCGCCCTTTCTCGTTCCATCTCCGACCGATGACTTACTCCCCACGCCTCCGCCTGCCCCTCGCAGCTACCCTCCTCGCCCTCACCGCCTGGCCGCTCGCCGCCCAAGGCATCCGCGAACGCACCGGCACCATCGCCGAGCGCTACACCGCCCTCTGCGCCAGCTGTCACGGTCAAAACATGGAGGGTGGCTCGGCTCCTTCGATGCTCGACGACATCTGGGTCCACGGCGGCGACGACGCCAGCCTCGCTCGCAGTATCCGCAACGGCTTTCCCGAAAAAGGCATGCCCGCCTGGGGCGCCGCGATCGACGACAAGGAGATCCGCGCCATGGTCATTTATATGCGCGAAAAGCGCGCCAAGCATCAGCGCGACAAAACCGACTTCACCAAGCCCGTCGAGTCGATCACCGCGACCAGCCAACTCCATCCGTTCCGCGTCGATACGTGGGTCGCGAAACTCGACCAGCCCTACTCCCTCACCTTCCTCCCCGACGGCCGCTCCCTCGTCACCGAAAAACGCGGCGACCTGCGTCTCATTGAAAAAGGTCAGCTCGTGAGCAAGCCCGTCACCGGCTTGCCCACGGTCGACAACAGCGGCCAAGCCGGTCTCTACGACGTCGTCCTCCATCCGAGCTACGCCAAGAACGGCTGGATATACCTCGCCTACGCCGATCTTCAGACCAGCGCAGACGGCAAGTCCGTTAGTCTTACCCGCGTAATTCGAGGCAAACTCAAAGACGGCGCCCTCGTTGATCAAGAGACCGTGTTCAAAGGTCCGCTCGAATATCACCGCCCCGCCGGCGGCGTCCACTTTGGCGGCCGCATCGCCTTCGACCGCGCCGGTTTTCTGTTCTTCACCATCGGCGAACGCGGCGACGGCAAAAACTCCCAAGACCTCGCCCGGCCCACCGGCAAAGTTCACCGCATTCATGACGACGGCCGGATCCCCGCCGACAATCCCTTCGTGAAGGACGCCAAAGCCGCACCCACCGTCTGGAGCTACGGCCACCGCAACCCGCAGGGCCTCGCCTTCCATCCCGTCACCGGCGAACTCTACGACGTCGAGCACGGCCCCCGCGGCGGCGACGAACTCAACCTCGTCAAGAAGGGCCTCAACTACGGCTGGCCCGTCGTCACCTACGGCATGAATTACAACGGGACCGCCATGACCGATCTGACCGCTAAAGAAGGTATGGAGCAGCCGCTCACGTATTGGGTGCCTTCGATTGCTCCATGTGGCGCAAATTTCTACACCGGCGATCTGTTCCCGAAGTGGAAAAACCATCTCTTCATCGCGTCCCTCGCGGCCGAAGAACTGCATCGCATCGAACTCGTCGGCGGCAAAGTCATCGCCCAAGAAGTTGTTTTCAAGGGCCTCGGCCGCATCCGCGATGTAGTCAACGGACCCGACGGCGCGCTCTACGTGCTCCTCCCCAACCGCATCGCGCGCGTCGCGCCCGCGCTGTAAGGCGAAGCAGTTTTCGCTACTCCTTAGGCACCACTCCGTGCCCGGCCGTGATTCCGGCCACGGAGATCATCCCGCCCGTCACGGCGAATCCCCCGTCAAATGGGTTCGTCGCCATGAACCACGGCGTATCCAGGTCGGCGAATTCAAAACCGCCGATCCCCGTCGCGAAACACGCCGAGACCGACATCGCCAGCATAGTCTCGACGTTGCCGCCGATCATGAGGCCAAGGCCCGCCGCGCGCGCCGCCGTCGCCAGCTCCCACGCCGCGATCACGCCGGACTTCATGAGCTTGATGTTCACCACCTGCGCCGCGCCCGCCGCCGCGATCCGCCGGGCGTCGTCCGCCGTGCAAGCCGTCTCGTCCGCCGCCACGCGCCAGCCCGACTCCGCGATCAACGCCGCCGCGCCCGCGAGATCGTCCTTCGCCAGCCACTGCTCAAGTAGCGCCGGCGCAATGCCCGCCGCCTTGAGCCCGCGCACCAGTTCGCTCGCCGCCGCGCGACCGATTCCGGCATTTCCGTCCAAGATCAACGGCGCGTCCGGCGCCGCCGCGTGAATCGCCGCCACCCTGACGAGATCGCCCGCCGGCCCGCCGGCCCCGCCCACTTTCACTTTGATCTGGCGGATGCCCCGCGCCCGGATCGCCCGCGCGGCCTCCGCCGCCTCCGCCACGGTGCCGGTCGTCACCGTCATGTCCGTTTCCAGCGTGGTGCTCGCCCCGCCGAAGAACTTCCACAACGGCTCGCCGCGCCGCTTGGTCACGGCGTCGAGCAACGCCATCTCCAGCGCGCACTGCGCCGAGCCGCAACCCGCACCACCGAGCGAGAAAAACTCCGTCGCCAACGCCCGCCAATCTGCCGCGTCGCGTCCCGGCAACCACGCCTGCGCCGTGCGCAGCACCGCGAGCGCCATCGCCTGCGTCTCGCCGTTGTAGGGCGGCAACGGCGCGGCCTCGCCGTAGCCGCACGTGCCGTCGGCCAACTCGACCGTCACCAGCACGTTGTTCGCCATCGCCTGCGCCCCGCCCGAAATGCCGAACGGCACATGCAGCGGAATATCGAGCGTCGCGATCTGCCAAGCCGCGATCTGAGTCGGTGAACGCATCTGTCTTTGTGCCCCGCGCCCGCCCCGCAACTCAAGCGCGAACCACCGTCCTCCCACCATCTCGGCCGACCACTTGTCATCTATTAGATGACAATTTTTAATCAATTCCCTCGAATTTTTGGTCGGAGCTCCGAAAAGTTTGTCATCTATTAGATGACAAACTTTCGCGTTCACTCCCCTCTCGGCGCACGCCAGAAGCCACCACTACCGCGTCTCCGCGCCGCCACCCGACCACATCGCCACTCCGCCCGAACTCACTCACCCCGCCCGCCGATAATTTAATAACGTCCGCGGCGCCACCCCGTGCACCGCCTTAAACGCCCGGGAAAAATGATACGGGTCGTCAAAGCCCACGCGCGCCGCGACCTCTTTAATGAGCCCGCCGTGCTCGATCAGATACTCGGCTGCGATCGTCATTTTTCGGCGCAACAAATACTGATACGGGCTCGTCCCTTGGTAACGGCGAAACCACCGGCACACGCTCGACCCTTCGACCGCCGCCAGCCGCGCGATCTCCTCCAACGTGCCGAGCCGTTCCGCGTGCGCGTCGATCAGCGTCTTGCACCGCAAGAACGCCGCCCGTGCCGGCTCGACCGTCGGCGATGCCTGCGTGGTGGTGGCCTCGATCTTCAACAACAGGAGTTCCCCCAGGGCTGAACAAATGCTGCCCGTGAGCGGACCTACGTGTTGGCCTTCGCGAACCAAATCCTCCAGCACTCCCGTGATCTCCGCCGGCACCGCCAGCCGTCGCACCGTCCCCGGCGTGACGCCGCAGCGGCTCAACCTCGCCCCGACCGCGCGTCCGGCCAGCGCCACGAAATATTTAACCATCGGATCGTTGGGGTCCGCCCGCAATTCGCAGTGGGTATCTGGCGCGTAGGCGAAGACCGAGCCCGCCCCCAGTTCATGCTCTCGGCCATCAAGCTTCACCCGCCCCCGGCCCGCCACCACACACTCCAAGCCGTGAAACGGAAAATGCCTCCGCGCCAGCGCGTAGTCGGGGTTGCAGTGCTCGCGGCCACCCATGACCCACGCCAGACCCGGCGACTTGCCGGGCGCGAGATTGAGAAAAAAATATCGCCCGCCCGTCACTTGCCGGGAAAGCAGCGCCGTCGCTTCATTGGGGCCAATTTTATCCATGTCTATGCCGGATCTATCCATTTCCTCAGGTGCGTTTCGAGCGCAATATCTCCGCCTGCTCTCCGCCGATTTTCTCTAGCGTCTCAATTTTCATCCCCTCTGCTCCCATGCCTAAAATCTCAAGACTCAAAACCATTCTCCTCGTCGCCAACGGCGACCTGCGCAACTCCGCCAACGAAGTCTGCTGGCCCGCCCAACGCGCCATGGAGCAACGGCTCACCGCCGCAGTCGCCCAACTCGGCTACCGACTCGTCCGCGCCCATCCCTACAAGCCCGCGCAAAAACACGGCTTCATCAGCTCGCAAAAAGAGGGCATGGCCGTCTTCGCCGGGCTCGACCCCGAAACCCCGCTCATCGTCGCCGAGGCCGTGTGGCAGTATTCCCATCACCTGCTTGCCGGGCTCATCTCCCATCGCGCCCCGATTCTCACCGTCGCCAATTGGTCCGGCACTTGGCCCGGCCTCGTCGGCATGTTGAATCTCAACGGCTCACTCACTAAGGCGGGCGTGAAGTATTCCACCCTTTGGAGCAACGATTTCTCCGACGAGTATTTTCTCACCGGACTCAAATCGTGGCTCACCACCGGAGTCGCCAAACATCGGACCGCTCACGTCAAACCGCTCGCCCGCGCCGCTGTCCCGCCCAAGGCCCGCGCCCTCGCCAAAAAAATCGCCGACGATCTCCGCCGCAAAAAGTCGATCATGGGCATCTTCGACGAGGGCTGCATGGGCATGTATAACGCCATCATCCCCGACGAACTCCTCTTCTCCACCGGCGTTTTCAAAGAGCGTCTCTCCCAGTCCGCGCTCTATTACGGAGCGACGCAGGTTCCCGACGCCGAAGCCCGCGCCGTCTACGACTGGCTCAAGAAGAAGGGCATGACGTTTCACCTCGGCACCGACGACGCCACCGAACTCACCGAGGCGCAGGTCATCTGGCAGTGTAAAACCTACGTCGCCGCCCTCCGCATCGCCGACGAATTCGGCTGCGAGTCCATCGGCATCCAATACCAACAGGGCCTCAAGGACCTCCTCCCCGCGAGCGATCTCGTCGAGGGCATTCTCAACAACTCCGACCGCCCGCCCGTCAAAAACGCGGCCGGCAAAGTCATCCGCGCCGGCCAACCGCTCACGCACTTCAACGAGGTCGACGAATGCGCCGGCCTCGATGGGCTCTTCACTAACCGCGTGCACACCGCCCTCGGCCAGCCGGTCGAAAATACGCTGCACGATCTGCGTTGGGGCGCCATCGACGCCAGCGGCACCACCACCGAGTATGTTTGGGTTTTCCTCATCTCCGGCAGCGCCCCGCCCGCGCATCACATCGGCGGCTACCAAGGCACCGACTCCCTCCGCCAGCCTCCGATGTATTTCCGCCTCGGTGGCGGCACCGTGCGCGGCATCGCTAAACCCGGCGAGATCGTGTGGAGCCGCATCTTCGTCGAGGGCGGCAAACTCAAGATGGATCTCGGCCGCGCCAAGGTCATCACGCTCCCGGCCGCCGAGACTGAGCGCCGCTGGAAAGAGACGACGGTGCAATGGCCGATCATGCATGCGGTCACCTACGGCGTTTCCCGCGACCAGATGATGGCCCGCCACAAGGCCAACCACATCCAAGTCGCCTACGCCCACAGCGCCAAGGAAGCCGACCTCGCCCTCTATGCCAAAGCCGCCCTCGCCGCCGAACTCGGCCTCGAAGTCTGCGTCTGCGGCACAAGGGCCAACGGGAAAGCGTTCTGATCTAAGCAGGGCGAGGTCTCCGACCCGCCCTCTTTCATGCAGCAAGCGCCCCGCCCGCCAAATCCACGCCCCAGCCAACGCCAAAATCCGCGCCTCGTTCGCCAATCCCCGCGGAGCCAAACCACGTCTACCTGACTAGACTGAGGCCATGAAAACCATCCTCGCCCCCATCGACTTTTCCGCCGTGAGCGACGCCGTGATTGATGCCGCCATGCTCCTCGCCCGCGCCGCGTCCGCCCGTATTGTCCTGCTGAGCGTGGTCCAACCTCCGTTCATCACGAGTGACTACGGCCCGATGTTTGGAAACATCGGCGAGATCGTGGCCGCAAGTGAAAAAACTCTCGCCCGCCGGCTCAAGCAACTCGTCAAGCGTCTCGTCGCGGCCGACCTACCCGTTGAGCCCGTGCTCCTCACCGGCACTCCCGCCCAACCCATCTTGGCGCAGGCCGAGGTCGAGCAGGCCGACTACATCATTATGGGCTCGCACGGCCACACGGCCCTCTACGATTTGCTCGTCGGCAGCACAACTCATCAAGTCCTTCGCAAAGCGAAGTGCCCGGTGGTGATCGTCCCGCCGCCGACGAAGGTCCTCGGCAAAAAAAATAGGCGGACCTCCAACCGGCCCACACCAGCCGGTGGCGCACCGAGGGCGGAAGGCGCGCCTTAAGCACCAGCGCGCGCCTACCTTGTTCGAATTCCACTTTGCCCTCATCACGCCCGATGAGCGCGGCTCGGAAGCGGCTTTGCCGCATCGCCCCTTGCTCCCGCCCCGCGAGCCTCGCAAGGCTTCCGTTTTCGACGCACTTGCCAAATCCCGCGGCGGTTGTTCCCGTGTTGAATGCGTCCCCCCGTCGCCCCAGCTCCGCGTTCCCTCCTGAGCCCGTGGCTCCTCGCCACCACGCTCGCCATCCCGGCCTCGCTACTTCTCGCCCAGGCGCCTGCGCCCGCCACCCCGGCCGCACCGACTGCCGCCGTCGCCGCCCCCACTCCCGAGCTAATCCCCGTCAACATGCTCTCCGTGCCCGAGGGCTTCGAGGTCACCCTCTGGGCCAAGTCCCCGCTGTTCAATAATCCGACGAACATGGACATCGACGCCCAAGGCCGCATCTGGATCACCGAGGGCGTTAATTATCGCAAGAACTCCAACCGCGCCTCCGCCGGTGACAAGATCACCGTCCTCACCGACACCGACGGCGACGGCCAAGCCGACTCCAGTTACACCTTCGTCCAAGAGCCCGGGCTCGTCGCGCCCCTTGGGATGTCGGTCATCGACAACCGTATCTTCGTCTCCAACACCCCCGACCTTATCGTCTACACCGACGTTGACCGCGACGGGAAATTCAATCCCGCGATCGACAAACGCGACGTGCTCCTCACCGGCTTCAACGGCCGCAACCACGACCACTCGCTCCACTCCGTCACCTTCGGCCCCGACGGCCTCCTCTACTTCTCCCAAGGCAATTGCGGCGCTCTCTTTACCGATCGTTCCAACCGCACCTTCCGCGTCGGCAGCCCCTACGATCCGATCAACAGCGGCGGCGCCGGCGCGCTCTTTAGCTGGCGTCCACCCCAGATCGCCGGGACCAAGAGCGACGACGGTCACGTCTATCTCGGCGGTTTTACGGTGCGCATGCAGCCCGACGCGACCCGCGTCGAAATCATAGGCCACAACTACCGCAACAGCTACGAGCAAACCGTCACATCGTTCGGCGATGTCTTTCAAAACGACAACGACGATCCGCCGGCCTGTCGCACCACGTTCCTCATCGAATACGGCAATCTCGGCTTCGCCTCATTCGACGGTAAGCGCACGTGGAACGCCGACCGGCGGCCCGGCCAATCCATCCCCACCGCGGAGTGGCGCCAGGAAGATCCTCACACCATTCCTGCCGGCGACGTTTACGGCGGCGGTTCGCCCACCGGCATCGTCAGCTACGAAGGCGACGCCTTTGGCGAGAAATGGCGCGGCTTGCTCCTCAGCGCCGAGCCCAGCCGCAACGTCGTGTTCGGCTATTTCCCCAAAACCGAGGGCGCCGGCTTCGGCCTCGAACGCTTCGATTTCATCACCTCAAATCAAGCAAAGGAATTCGCCGGCGTCGACTTCAAGGGCGGTATGAAGTCGGTCAACTCCGAGCTAAAAACGTTCTTCCGCCCCTCCGATGTCGCCGTCGGACCCGACGGAGCGATCTACGTTGCCGACTGGTTTGACCCGCGCGTCGGCGGCCACACCGACCTCGATGCCAAGACCGTCGGGGCCATCTACCGCATCGCGCCGAAGGGGTTCAAGTCCGTCGTGCCAAAGTTCGATCTCACGACCACTGCCGGTCAGATCGCAGCGTTGAAAAACCCTTCGGTCAACGTGCGCGCCTCCGGCTTCATCCCGCTCAAGGCCCAGGGTGCCGCCGTGGTTCCCGCCGTCGCCGCTCTCCTCAGCGACGCCAACCCCTTCGTCCGCGCCCGCGCGATCTTCCTCCTCGCCCACCTCGGCGCGCCCGGCATCGCTTGGGTGGAGAAACAACTCGCCTCCGCCAATGCGCAAACCCGCGTCGCCGCTTACCGCGCCCTCCGCCGCGCCGATCAACCTTATTTGAACCACGCCGCGAAACTCGCCGCCGACTCCTCACCTGCTGTGCGCCGCGAGGTCGCGACTTCCCTCCGCGACGTCCCCTTGGCCGCCGCCCGCGATATTCTTCTCACTCTCGCCCAAGGCTACGACGGCAAAGACCGCGCTTACCTCGCCGCCTGGGGCATCGGCGCGGCTCATAAAGAAGCCGAGCTCTACGCTGCCCTAGCCGCCGCCCAGCCGGAAAAAGACCCGCTCAAATGGCCATCCGCCCATGCCGACCTCGTCTGGCGCCTCACACCCGCCGATGCCGTGGTGGCATTCACCGCCCGCGCCTCGTCCAACGCCCTGCCCGATGCGGCCCGCCTCGCCGCATTGACCGCGCTCGGTTTCACGCCAACCCGCGATGCCGCCTTCGCGATCCTGGACCTCGCGCAAAGCGCCAAAGGCAAAGTCCAAGCCACTGCCCTCTGGTGGTTGCTCAACTACAAAGATTCCCGCTGGGCCGACTTTGGGCTCAATCCCGAGCTCAAATCCCGCGGCCTCTACGACCCGGAAAAAGTCGTATTAACCGCGAGCGTCATCGACCCGCCGCCCCCCACGAAGCTTCCGCCGGTCGCCGAAATCGCCGCTTTGAAAGGCGACGCGGCCCGCGGCGCCGCCTTCGCTGCCACCTGCTACATCTGCCACCGCATCGGCGGCAACGGCGTCGACTACGCACCTGACCTCACCGGCTTCGCCAGCCGCCAGCCCACCGAGGTCGTCATCAATTCTATCGTGAATCCGTCCTCCGACATCGCCCACGGCTACGAGGGCACCGAATTCATTTTGAAGGACGGCACCGTGATCCATGGCCTCCCTCTCACCTCGGGCGATCCGGTCATCGTTCAGTCGATGGGCGGCACCAACCAGATGATCCCCGCCGGCAAAATCAAATCCCGCCAGCGCCTGAACCGCTCCCTCATGCTCAGCGGCGAACAACTCGGCCTCAACGCCCAAGCCGTCTCCGACCTCGTCGCCTACCTCAAGACCCAGTAGACTACCGCCCAAACTGGTTTTTCCAAGGGAACACCGGCCCGTCCGATCCCGGCCAGCCAATCCCCAAGCCCCGACATTACCGTCGGGGCTTTTTCGTCCACCGCATCAGGTGGCCTCGGAAATAATCTTTATTGTTGGCCACGACCCACGCGTTGTCCGTCTGATTCAAACCGCCCCGCCGTTCGCCCTCGCCGGTGCCCCGAACCGGATCACGCCCAAAGTGCCCGCGCCCGCGAACGTCGGCTCCGCTCAAGCTCCCGGAGTAAGCCCGCCACCGCCAAACTCAACCGTTTCCAGCAGCCGGCTGATACCAATAGCGGTTGAGTTTCATCCTCAAACCCACGGGCCAGAGGCCCGCGCCACCTCGGAATCCACAGTCTAAAAATCAACAGCCATTAGTATAAGTTCGGACAAATCGGTTGGCGTGATTCTCGCCGGCTGGGCGATCAAACGCAAAACGTCATCGCGACCGAGCAGGTCCATCCCCCCAGCTCCTCGCCATCGTCGGCCTGAAGCCCATCCAAGCCTAGCCGACGATCGCTTGCCCCCCGGGCAAAGACCGAGCCGGCCCGATCACGTTTGCGAAATCCGCACGTGGGCAAACGCCGAGCACTTCGCGTGAATCTCCTGGGCCGAGCCCAGCGCGAGGACTTCAACCGCCAAGGTCCGGGCATCAGCCATGGTCATTCCCCGCACTAGATATTTTACCGCCGGAAGCGAGGGCGGCGTCATGCTCAACGCATCCACCCCGAGCCCCAGGAGCAAAGGCACATAAATCGGATCGCCCGCCAGTTCGCCGCACACACTGACCGGCACGCCCGCTCGGTGGGCTTCGTCCACGATGTGTTTCAGCGTTCGCACCACCGCCGGGTGCGCCGGCTCATAAAGGTGAGCGACCCGGTCGTTCCCGCGATCGATCGCGAGCAGATACTGGATCAAATCATTGGTTCCGATACTGAAGAAATCGCAGGTCTTCGCCAGCAGATCGGTCGTCGTCGCCGCGCTGGGAATCTCGATCATCGCACCGACCTTCATCGCCTCGTTGAAGCGTTGGCCGCGCGTTTTCAGCTCGGCTTTGCACTCCGCGAGGATCGCGTTCGCCTTCCCCAATTCCTCCGGGCCGCTGATCATCGGATACATCAACCGCACGTCGCCGTGCACACTCGCCATTAAGATGGCCCGCAACTGGTCCTTGAAAATCTCGGGATTCTCCAAACAGAACCGGATCGCCCGGAAGCCCATGAAAGGATTCGCCTCTTTTGGAAAAAGGTCCGGCTTGCCCTCCATCGGTTTGTCCCCGCCGAGGTCCAGCGTGCGGATCACGACCGGGTTCGGCGCCATGCCCTCGGCCACCGTTTTGTAGGCAACAAATTGCTCCTGCTCCGAGGGAATCCGCGCCGAGTTGAGGAACAAATACTCGGTGCGATACAGGCCGACGCCCTGCGCGAAATATTCCTTCACCAACGCAACTTCGTCCACCTTCTCGATGTTCGCCTGCAGGGTGACCGTCACGCCGTCCAGCGTCACCGGAGGCCGGCGGTTCGCCTCGAGCAGACGTTGCTCAAAGGACTTCTTTTCAGACTGGATCTTTCCGTAGCGGAACAGCGTTTGCTCCGTCGGGTTTACGATCACCAGTCCGTCGTAGCCATCCACGAGCACCCAATCCCCGGTCTTCACCCGCTGCGTGAGATTGCGGACGCCCACCACCGCCGGGACTTTCATGGACCTGGCGACGATCACCGCGTGGCTCGTCTTGCTGCCTGAGTCCGTCACGATCCCGAGCGCCGCGCTCCGGTCGATGCTCGCCGAGTCCGACGGCGAAAGGTCGTTCGCGACCACGATCCGCTTCTCCGCCAACCGGCTCAGACTGTTCTCGGCCTGCCCCAACATGTTTTGCAACACGCGCTGCGCCACATCGCGGATGTCCCCGGCGCGCTCCCGCAGATACTCGTCGTCGATCTCCGAAAATGCCTGGATGTAACGCGCCGAGATCTTGTTGAAGCAGGTCTCGATATTGCTCCCCGTTGCCTCGAACTCGCGGATGGTCTCGCCGATCAACGCCTGGTCCTCAAGCACCAGCAGATGCGCATCGAAAATCAGCGCCTCATTCTTGCCCAAGTTTTTCTCCACCTCGTCTTGAATCTTCGAAATCTGCTGCCGCGTCGTCAGCAGCGCCTTGTCGAATCGCGAGACTTCCTCGATCCGCTTGTCCGCATCAACTTGGTAACAGGGCACCTCGACATCGCTCTGCAGATACACGAACACGGTGCCATAAGCGATTCCCTGCGAGGCGGCGATGCCTTGCACGATGATTTCCTTTTTGGTGCGTGGTTCCGTGGCCATTAAAGTGAGCGCAGCAGGCGGGGGGTGAGCCGCGCATCTCAGATTGATAACGCTTTCCGGCCGAGCACGGTCAATGCTCTTTCACCGCAACTTTGCCTCGACCACGAAACTCGTCGACCCCCATGCCGCCCGCACCGTCTGGCCGATCACTGCCGCGTCCATTCCGTCGGGCAAAAGCGCGAAACACGCGCTTCCGCTTCCGCTCATCCGCGCGACCAAACCGAACTCATCGCGCAACTGCTCCAGCAACGTCGGCAGCGCCACAAATTTCTCAAACGCCACCGGCTCCATGTTGTTAAAAAGCAACGCTTCCGCCGCGCCGTCGCCGCCGATCCATGCGGCCAAACGCGCTTCCGCCTCGGCCGCCAGCAGATAACCCAACGGCGCTTTACTCGCCATCCGCCCATACGCCCACGGAGTCGCGATCCCGAAACCCGGCTTAAACACCAATACCCGCCGCCCCCGCAACCGCGTGCTCGCACCGGTCGGCAAAACCTCGATCCGCTCTCCGCGCCCCCGCATCACCACCGGCCCGTCGTGCAAAAAAAGCGCGCAATCCGAGCCGAGTCCGGCGGCCATCTTTGCCAGTTCAGCCGCTCCCAGCGCCAAGCCCGACAGAGCATTCAGCGCCCGCAACGCCGCCACCGCATCACTGCTCCCGCCCCCCAGCCCCGCGCCCATCGGCACCCGTTTTATCAGCGAAAAATCCACGCCCATACCTTTTCCCGGCCAGCCCGTCGCCGCCGCAAAGGCTCGCGCCGCCTTCACCACTAAATTCGTCTCGTCGGTCGGCACCGTCGCGTCATCACAATGTAACCTCCATTCACCACCGCCTTCCTCCCGCTCCCGCACATCCGCCCGTAGCGTATCGCCGAAATCCAGCGTCGCCGCCACCGAGGCCAAATCATGAAATCCATCCGTCCGCCGTCCCGTGATCGCGAGAAACAGGTTCAGTTTAGCCGGGGCAAAAATCTCGATGGCGCGCACCCGCCTACCAAACACCGCCACCCCCGCCTCGGGCCAGCAGCATTTTTTGGCTTTTGATTTATCCCCCGACTCTCCCTCACTCTCCCGTCCAACGATGGCCACCGATCTCATTCTCGTCCTCGACGCCCAATCCCCGCGCACCGTCGCCCCCGCCCTCCGCCAACTCCAGGGCACCGTCCGCTGGGTCAAGGTCGGCCTCGAAATGTTCACCGCCTGCGGTCCCGACTGCGTGCGCGAAATCGCCGACCTCGGTTTCGATGTCTTCCTCGACCTCAAGCTCCACGACATCCCCAACACCGTCGCCAAGGCCGTAGAATCCGTCGCGCCGCTCCCGATCAAGATGCTCACGCTACATACCTCCGGCGGCCGCGAGATGATGCAGTGGGCCGTCAAAGCCCAACAACAGCACGCCCCCCACCTTCTTCTCCTTGGTGTCACCGTCCTCACCTCGATGAGCGCCGAAGGCCTCGCTGAGACCGGTGTCGCCGCCCCGCCCGCCGACCAAGTCGTCCGCCTCGGCCGCCTCGCCATCGACTCCGGCCTCCGCGGCCTAGTGTGCTCGCCTCTCGAACTCGCGCCTCTCCGCGCCGTGCTCCCGGCCGATGTCGCCCTCGTCACCCCCGGCATCCGACCCCGCGGCGCCGATGCCGGCGACCAGACCCGCATCATGACTCCCGGCGAAGCCGCCCGCGCCGGCGCCACCCACATCGTGGTCGGCCGCCCCATTTTCAAAGCCCCCGACCCCGTCGCCGCCGCCCGCGCTATCCTCGCCGAACTGGCCACCGCCTAGTCGGTCCGTCGCTTACCCCGCTTACTCCTCTTACTTCTCTTACTCCTCTTACAACTTATGAGCCGCACCGCCGCCATCCTCCTCGCCGCCGGCAGCAGCACGCGCATGTCCGGCGCGGTCGCCGATAAAATCCTCGCGCCCCTCGCGGGCCGGCCCGTCTTCGCCCACAGCGCCGCCGCTTTCGCCGCCAGCGGAGTCGCCGATTTCTATGTCGTCGTTTACCGAGACCAACGCCAGATGCTCACGCTCTCCGCGCATGCGCCCACGCCTTGCGTCCTCATCCAGGGCGGAGCCGAGCGCCAAGACTCCGTCGCCGCCGCCCTCGCCGCACTCCCGGCCGATATCGCCCACGTCTTCATCCATGACTGTGCGCGCCCGTTGGTGAGTGCCGAGCAACTCGTCGCACTTTACAAAATCGTTCGCCGCGAGGGCGCCGTGGTTCTCGCCCATCGCGTGACCGACACCATCAAAAAGCACCGCGCCAACGCCCACCTGAGGACCCTCGACCGCGATCGCCTCTGGGCCATGGAAACCCCGCAGGTCTTCTCCCGCGAACTCATCGACCGCGCTTACGCCCGCGTCGCCAAGAAAAAGCTCCGCATCACCGACGATGCCCAAGCCGTCGAGGGCCTCGACCACCCCATCGCCCTCCTCGAAAACACCGAGCCCAACCCCAAGCTCACCACGCCCGCCGACCTCGCCTACCTCGAGTTCCTCCTCGCCCGCGCCGTCCCGGTCCCTCCCTCCTCCGACTCCTCCGCTCCGTTCCCACCGCGCACACCCGCCTGATTTTTCCCGATATTTTTTCCGTGTTTTCCGTGTGTTCCGTGAGAAAATCTCTCGCCACCTTTCCTGTATTTTTTTCCTGTGTTTCGTGTATTTCGTGGTGACTCCTCTTCGATGACCCAGCTCCGCATCGGCCACGGCTACGACATCCACCGCCTCGTCCCCGGCCGCCCGCTCGTCCTCGGCGGCGTGCGCTTCGCCACCGACTACGGCCTCGAGGGCCACTCCGACGCCGACTGCCTCACCCACGCCATCTGCGACGCCCTCCTCGGCGCCGCCGCCCTCCCCGATATCGGCCACTTTTTCCCCAACACCGATCCCGCGCTCCGCAACATCGACTCCCAGGTCCTCCTCCGCCGCGTCGTCGCCGAACTCGCCTCCCGCCAATTTTCCCTCGTCAACATCGACGCCTCCCTCATCGCGGAAAAACCAAAAATCGCCCCGCACCTCGCCGCGATGAAAGCCGCCCTCGCCGCCTCCACCGGCCTCCCCGTCGATTGCATCGGCCTAAAAGCCACCACCAACGAGGGCATCGACGAAATCGGTCGGGGCCTGGCCATCGCCGCCCACGCCGTCTGCCTCATTTCCCGTTCATGAATTTCTCCGCTTCCCTTTCGGCCCGTGCGTCCCGCCCGCGTTTTCAAGCCGCCCTTCTCACCCTCCTTCTTCCGCTCCTCGCCTTCACCGGTTGCGGCAAACGCGAGACCGCCGTCGAACGCGGCAACCGCGAGGGCGTGCTTCACCTCAGCGTCGGCTCCGAACCTTCCGATCTCGACCCGCATATCGTCACCGGCCTCGGCGAGGCGAAGATCATCCAGTCCCTCTTCGATCCGCTCGTCAGCTACGACCCCGCCACCCTCGCCCCCGTCCCCGCCCTCGCCGAGCGCTGGGAGATCTCCGCCGACGGACTTACCTACACGTTCCACCTCCGCGCCGACGCGAAATGGAGCAACAACGATCCCATCACCGCGCAGGACTGCATCGATTCGTGGCGCCGGATGCTCTCGCCCAGTCTCGCCGCCGACTACGCCTATCTCTTCTACGTCCTCCGCGGCGCCGAGGCGTTCAACAAGGGCCGCACCACCGATTTTTCCGCCGTCGGTCTCGCCGCGCCGGATGCCCGCACGCTCATCGTCACCCTCAATCACCCCACGCCTTACTTCCTCCAGATTTTGCTCAACTCCCCTTGGCGCCCCATTCATGTCCGCTCCATCGCCACCCACGGCGAACCGCTGCGCCGCGGCACCGCTTGGACCCGGCCCGGCCGCATCGTCACGAGCGGTCCTTTCATGTTAAAGGAATGGATCCCACAACAACACCTCGTCGTCGAAAAATCACCCATTTACTGGGATCGCGCCCGCGTCCGCCTTAATGGCGTCCGCTTCTTTCCCACCGATAGCATCGACGCCGAAGAGCGGGCCTACCGCGCCGGCCAGCTCCACGCCACTTGGGCGCTCCCACTTTCCAAAGTCCTCCCGCTCCAACGCGAGCAATCCCCCGCTCTGCGCATCGATCCCATTCTCGAGACCTATTTTTTCCGGCTTAACGTCCGCAAAGCCCCGTTCACCGATCCCCGCGTCCGCCGCGCCCTCGCGCTTGCCGTCGACCGCGACGCCATCACCGCCAACATTCTGCCCGGCGGCCGTCAGCCCGCGCCCTCGTTTATCCCGCCCCTGCTTCAGGGCTACACGCCCCCCGCCCGCCGCGCCTTCGATCTCGCCGCCGCCCGCCAACTCCTCGCCGACGCCGGATTCCCCGGCGGCGCCGGTCTCCCGCCGATCGAGATCCTTTACAACAACTCCGAGATTCTGCGCCTAGTCGCCGAGGCCATCCAACAGATGTGGCGCCGCGACCTCGGCGTGGACATCCGCCTCGTGAACCAGGAATTCAAGGTCGTCTTCGCCAACCGCCGCGCCGGTGACTACCAAGTCCTCCTCGGCAGCTGGACCGCCGATTACCTCGACGCCACGACCTTCCTCGACATGTGGCTAAGCGATTCCGGCAACAACCACACCGGCTGGAAGGACCCCGCCTACGACGCCCTCGCCGCCCGCGCGCTCACGATCGCCGACCCCAAAGCCCGCGCCGCCGTCCTCGCCGAATCCGAAGCCCTCGTCCTCGATGCCGCGCCGATTATCCCGATTTATTTCAACACCCACGTCTACCTGCTCCATCCTTCCGTGAAAGGCTGGCAACCCACGCCGATGGACCACACCGACTACCGCTACGTCTCCCTCGAAAAGTAGGGCAGGGTCTCCGACCCGCCCTCCGCCTTTTCGCCCATGCCACCCTCCCTCCCGCCCGCCTCCGCGAGCTCCCGCCTTCGTCTCTCCGGCCCTTTCGCGCTGCTCTCAGCACTCCTCTGCGGCTTTTTCCTCCCCGCCTGCGCCAAAAAAAATCCCGCACCCTCCGGCGACACCGCGCCCCAAGTCCTCCGCCTCAGCCAACGCAACGAGCCCGCCGATCTCGACCCCGCCACCGCCACCCTCCCCGACGAATTCTTCGTCATCCGCGCCCTCGGCGAAGGCTTGGTCACCGCCGGCCCCGACGGACGAACCCCGCAGCCCGCCGCCGCCTCCCGCTGGGAAATCGCCCCCGACGCGCTCACTTACACGTTCCACCTCCGCCCCGAGGCCCGCTGGTCCAACGGCGATCGCGTCACCTCCTCCGACTTCATCGCCTCCTACCGCCGCCTCCTCACGCCCGCGATCGCCGCGCCCAAAGCCGAACTTTTCTACCCCGTCAAAAATGCCCGCGCCTTCTCCGCCGGCACTCTGACCGACTTTTCCTCCGTCGGTTTCGCCGCGCCCAATCCCCAAAAACTCATCGTCACGCTCGAGCGCCCCACGCCCGCTTTCCTGCTCTACGTCGCCAGCGGCGCATGGATTCCCGTCCACCCCGCCACGGTCTCCAAACATGGCCGCGATTGGACGCAGCCCGCCCACCACGTCGGCAACGGCCCGTTCACCCTCGCCGAGTGGCGCCAACAACAACGCATCGTCGTCAGAAAAAATTCCGCCTACCGCGCCGCCGCGACCGTGCGCCTCGACGAAATTCAATTTCTCCGTTTCGACAGCGGCGACACCGAAGAACGCGCCTACCGCGCCGGCCAAGTCGATGTCACGATGGCCGTCCCGATCTCGAAACTTGAAACCTACTCCCGCGACCGCCCCGCCGAGATTTTCCAAACCCCCCTCGCCGAGACCCGCTACCTCACCTTCAACACCCGCCGCCCGCCCCTCGACGACCCCCGCGTTCGCCGCGCCCTGAGCCTAGCCATCGACCGCGAAAAAATCACCGCCCTCGTCCTCCGCGGCGGCCAACACCCCACCCTCACCTTTCTCCCTCCGTCCCTCCGGGCGGAGCCCGATCTCCGGGCGGGCTCTCCGAACTCCAATTCCGTATCCGTCGAAACCGCTGCCGCCCTCCTCGCCGCCGCCGGCTTTCCCGCCGGTAAAGACTTCCCCCGCCTTGAACTGACCGGTTGGTCGCAGACCCCCGTGCTCGAGGCGATCCAAGCCATGTGGAAATCCACCCTCGGGATCGACGTCGCCATCGCGCTCCGCGACGCAAAAGTCCACCTCTCCGCCCTTCGCACCGGCGACTACGACATCGGTTTTATCACCGAAATTCCCGACTTGGCCGATCCCGCCCCGTCCCTTGAGAATTTTACCACCGGTGCCCCTGGCAACTACCCCCGCTGGTACGATCCCCGCTACGATGCACTCTTCGCCCCGCGTCCGCTAACCTCTCCGCCCAAACTCGCAGCGGGCGCAGCCGAAGCCCTCCTGATCGAGGCCGCGCCGATCGCCCCGCTTTATTTCAACACGAAAAACTGGCTCAAATCCCCCCGCGTCCAAGCCTGGCAGGAAGACCCGTTCTGGTCCCGCGACTACGTCGGCGTATTTCTCGCCACGCCGTGATCTGCCTCCTCAGTCGTGCCGATTCCGCATCCGCTCCCAACCTTTCCATCTCCCGCCAAAACCCGCTGGGTTCGGATTTCTCGGGAATATTCCATGCGCGCGAAGGGATCCCTGACAGCCGTGGGTTCCAACGGTCGCACGACGGTCTCTTTGGCGTAAACGGCGGCTACGACGGCTTTCTCTTCCGCGGCGGTCGCCTCTGAATTTTTGAATTCGACGCCGCTGCCGCTTGGACAGCCCCTTGCTCTCCGCATCGTCGCTCGGCCGCACGGTCGTCGCGTGACTGCCTCCTAGGGCGAAAAATCCCATCTCAGAGGTGGACAGAGAGGCGCCAGCTTCTAGTGTAGCCTCCCCCACGGCAAAGTCACATCCCCACCTGTGAACGCCCAAACCCTGTCTTTATGAACACCAAAACCTACCTGAAAAAAGCCTGCAGCGCGTTCATCGCGCTCAGCGCGCTCGCCGTCGCTCAAACTGCCCCCGTCGCCCCCACGACGAGCGCCGAATCCGAAACCGTCAAACTGTCGGAATTCACCGTCAAAGCTGAACCCAATCGCGGTTACGCCGCCTCCGAAACCCTGACCGGCAGCCGCGTGAAAACGCAGATCGCCGACCTCCCCTACACCGTCAACGTCCTCACCAGCGAGTTCTTCGAGGACTTCGGCATTTTTGAGTTCTCCGACAACCTCATCCAGGTCGGCGGCTTCACCGGTCTCGACGTCGGCGGCAATTTCAACCTCCGCGGCTTCGGTTCCACCTCCCAGCTCCGCGACGGCTTCTTCCGCCTCGGCCGCTATGGTTCCAGCAACGTCGACCGGATCGAAATCATCAAAGGAAACAACGCCGCCATCTACGGCCGCACCTCTCCCGGCGGCATGATGAACATGGTCTCCAAGCAACCCCGGGCAAAAGAGAGTCAGCGCCTTTCGATCAACTACGGCAACGAGGGCACCCAGCGCGGCACCTTGGAGACCGCCGGTCCCGTGGCGCGCACCGCGCTCGGCAGCATCAACTACATTTTCACGGCCTCCCATTTCCAAAAGGAGTTCGACATGGAGTACGCCCGCAACCGGAACCAGGAATACTACCTCGCCGTCAAAAACGACTTTCCCGACGGCTCGAGCCTCTTCATGTCCGCCGAATACTTCCTGCAAATCCGGCACTCACCCAACAGCTCCGCCCCGCTGGTCATCGACCAAAAGAGCACGACCGACCTCTCCGACGACGTCGCCGTCGGCTACGCCAAGAATCTAGCCCGCTTCAACGCCCACGGCCCCCGCAGCCAGCTCGACCGCGGTTCCTCCAACTACGGCGCCGTCTACGACAAAAAATTCACCGATATCTTCAGCACCCGCATCGCGTCCAACTACTTCCTCGCCCGCCGCTGGGACTATAACCAAAACAACAGCTGGGGCACCATTAACATCAACCCGCCGGCCAATGCTACGACCGGTATCGTTCCTCCCGTGACGTCCACCCGCGGAGCCGTCCCCAACACGACCCGCATCATCGAAGACGGCGGCGGCCTGCAGGCCGACCTTCTCGCCCAATACAAAACCAATCGCGGCAAGATCGAGCACAAGACTCTGGTCACCCTTGATATCAACGATTACTACCGCTGGGACCCTTCGCTCTCCTACGCCAATCCGAGCCATCCAAACCTCGTCGCTTGGAACGCCGCCGGATCGGGCCGCGTCGTGACACTTGATTCCAACCTCAACCCCACCAGTCCGATCACCTACTTCACCGCGCCGCTCGACCCCACCATCGGCGTAAAGACCCGCCATCAAAAGCGCCGCATCACCGTCATCGGCGGTCTGCTTCGCCAACAATCCTCCTTCATGGAGGGTCGCCTGCTCACCTTCGCCGGGCTTCGTTTCGACTCGGTTCGTTTCCGCGATCGCGATTTCATCGGTTTCGCTCCGACGGGGACCGCGCCGATCCCTTATGTCACCGGCTCGATAATCGACAAGACGATCAACCTCACCAAGCCCAACCTTGGCTTTAACTACAAACTCACGCCCAATCTGCGCGTCTACGGCAGTTACAGCGAGAGCTACTTCGTTTCCCAAAACGACAACGCCGCCCAGCATTACGATCCCACCTTCAAACCCGAGGTCGCCGATGGTTACGACTACGGCTTCAAAGGCTCCTTCTTCGAGGACCGCCTCAACTTTACGGTCAGTGGCTACTACGCCAACCGTTACAACGTCAGCGTCACCAACCTCATTGAGACTCCGATCGGTTCGGGCAGTTTTGTCCAAGTCAACGAGCGCGAAGGTGACCAACTCGTCCGCGGTTATGAACTCGATGTCACTTACCGCGTGAACAATGAAGTCTCCACCGGCGGCAGCTGGGGCCACGTGTATTCCGTCTACACAGACTTCGGCGAAGCGAATCCCGCTGCCATCGGTCGCCGGGTCAACGGCATCTCGCCGCAAAACGGCAGCATCTACGTGAAGTATGAACCCAAAGGCGGCGCGCTCAACAACTTCTCCTTCAACGTCAGCGTCTCCCACCTTGCGCGCACGCCCACCGAGGCGCCCAACTCCGGCGATACTTACAGCACATCCGCGACCGGTGTCCGCACGGTCACCCGCTCCACCCGCCAATATGCTCTGAGCACCCCGTCGTTCACCCTTTGGAGCCTCGGCGCCCGCTACAAACTGCCCCGCACGGGCAATTTCGACCACACCCTCGCGCTCAATATCAATAACCTGTTCGACAAGGAATACCTCCGCGTCAATCGCCTCATCGGGGAAAAACAGGCGATCCTGTTCACCTACACGCTTAATCGCTCCGGCTCCCGCCGCTGATCGATTTTTCCGCAGGTCAAATCGCGCTTCCACGGCGGGGACCGAAAGTCCCCGCCTTCTTTATGCCCAAATTCAACCGTTCCCGCCTCGCCGCCGCCCGCGCCAACACCGCCCGACACAGGGCCTCTCCTCGATTAAAGTCCCGGCACGTCTGCGGCCGCGTCTCGTAGATCGTACAGAGCATCGTCGCCGCATCCAGCGCCACACACGCTCCGTCGCCCCGTTGATCCATGCAGCGCACGCCTTCGTGCTCGGTCGTCAACGCCGCGTCCACCACATCCCCCGCACGCAATTCCACCACCAAGTGACAGCAACGCCCGCAACCGGCGCACAACGGGAGATCGGGATGAGTCGTAATCCCGCGCAGCCCGACGCCTCCGGCGCCCGATTGCGACCCTTTTGATTTCCTTCGGGCGCAACTCCGTACCACGCTCGCATTCACTTTGCCCGTGCTCCGCGACTCCTCCACGTCCCGCTCCCGCTCCGCCCGCGCCGCCGCCCATTGGCTACCGACCGGCACCGCCGCCTACGCCCGGATCCTCGCGCTCACCGGCGCCGCCCAAACCTCCATCCGCTGCGAAATCTACATCTGGGGCAACGACCCCGTTGCCCACCGTTTTCGGGCCGCGTTCGCCCGCGCCGCCGCCCGCGGCGTCCGGGTCCACGTCCTCATCGACGGGGTCGGCTCCTCGTCCTTGCCCTCGGGCTACTGGCAAGAACTGGAAAATGCCGGCGGCACCATCCGGGTTTTTAACCCGATCAGTCTCCGCCATTTTTCCATCCGGGATCATCGCAAAATTTTCATCGTCGACGACGCCACCGCGATCACCGGCGGCTTCAACATCGCCGCCGAATACGACGGCGACGGCGTCACCTCCGGCTGGCGCGATCTCGGCCTTGAGCTCACCGACCCCGCCACCATCCGCCCGCTCGTCACGGCCTTCGACGAGATGTTTGCCGCCCATGAGCTTCGCCCGTGGCTGCTCCGTCGCATCCCCCGCCGGACTAATCCGCCGCGGCACCGCACCGACGAAGTGGGTCCCGTGCTCTGCAGCGGCCCCCACGTTGTTCGCAACGAATTCAGCCGCCAACTGCTCCGGCTGTTGAAATCCGCGCGCCACGTCCGCATCGCCTCGGCCTACTTCGCGCCCAGCTTCCGCCTGCGTCGCGCCCTGCGCGCCGTCGCCCGCCGCGGCGGCACGGTCGAGCTCCTGCTCGCCGGCCCCACCGACGTGCCCCTCGCCCAACTGGCCGCGCGCTCCCTTTACGGCGCATTACTTAAGGCCGGCATCCGCATCTGGGAATATCAACCGCAGGTTCTCCACACCAAGCTCGCGCTCGTAGACGACACCCTGTTCGTCGGCTCCGCGAACCTCGACGCGCGCTCCCTCGCCATCAATTACGAACTCACCGTCCACCTGCGCGACGCGGCCCTCGCGGCCGAAGCAGCCGCCGCCTTCGACCGGGATCTCAAGCACTCACGCGCCATCACTTACTCCGATTGGAAGAAAACCCGCACATGGCTCACCCGCCTCCGCGGTTCGTGGGCCCGTTTTCTCATCACGAAAGTCGACCCTTGGCTCGCCCGCCGCCAGATGCGCGGTCTCTCCTGATGCTTCTGGAGCCGCGACGCCCTCGTCGCGGACCGTTTCACCCCCGCTCCACCGTCTTCCGCACCATCCGCGCCATCGACTCTTCCGGGTTCAGCGCGGTCACCCCGTTTACCGGCACCCACGCGAGTTCCTTCGACTCGTTCACGGCGCGCACAAGCGGCTCGCTCGGGTCCGCCTCGATCATGAACCGCACATCGTAGTGCCAGTGCGCCGGGTCCGTCTTCCAGGCCGGGATCCAGTGCCGGTCCACATCAAAAATCTCCGCGCTCACCGGCCGCAGCCGCGCGAGTCCACTTTCCTCGCTCCCTTCGCGCATCGCGACCGCGAGCAGATCCCCGTCGCCATCCGCATGCCCGCCGAGTTGCAACCACTTTTCCAATTTCAAATGATGGGTGAGCAGCGTCCGCTCCCGCGCCGCATCAACGATCCAAGCCGAACCCGTCAGATGCCCCGGCACGCAGGCGCGCAACAAGCACCCCGGCTCCCTTTCGATAAAACCGATCGTGTCCGCCACCATCGCCGCCTCATGCGCATCGCTGACCCGCGCCGCATGGCTCCGCAACAATCCCAAAATCAGTTCACGCTCCATTCGCCCGACTAAGCCAGTTCCGCCACCGGGGGAAAGCCCGGATCGCACCTCCCGCCGCCGCACCCTCGCCC
>CAMCWW010000014.1:0-47823 GCA_945882935.1 Opitutus sp. GAS368 | reverse complement strand
ACGTACACTTTATTCAATACATCAAGCTCTGCGAGCAGCAGACGGGGCTTGGTTCCGAGTGGGTCCGTGCCCCGCGCCTGACCATCACCGGCGACGAGCGCAAAGCTGTGCTGAAGATTATCCGTGATGGCATCTCCAAGCGCCCAAAGGTCCCGAAACGCAAATGAGGCGCATCGAGGGGGATCGGATTTGGGAGGAGTTTGCTGATCCTCGCGTTTGCTTTTATGTCGGCGCGAGCCGCCGAAGACGCACCTACTGCGGGAGAGGTGAATCGTGGATACCGTTCGCTGAAATTGGGCGCCGCTTTTCCCTGACTCGCTGGCCTTCCTTAAATGTTGGTCACAGGATGAGGCGAGTGTCGTCTTTCGAAGGGATTGTCCCCGACTGCGGACGACCTCACGACTGCCGGTAAATACCAGATTTCGAGTCGTGCATTTCACGGGGCCGGCTGGAGCGCTTCAAGGCGGAGACGGTGATGCGTCGAACGTACTCGAGCTAATTCTTGCCGACGGGATGCCACGCCTCAATTTTCTCTCGCAATCGATCAACGACCTCCGGATGCGAGGCTGATCGCTCGTTTTGCTCATGCGGATCTTCCTTCAGATTATATAGCCTCACCGGCTGCTGGTCCCAGATGTGGATGTTTTTATAGCCGGTTGTGTCCAAGCCGTTATTGCGGAGCAGAAGTTTCCAGTCTCCGGAAACGCCCCACCGGTAGTGAAGCGTCGCATCAGGGTTGTCGGGGGTCATATTGAAGACGGCATGGCAGACGCCGAACACTGTGTCCCGCTTGGCCCGGGCCTTCGCGTCGAGGAGATTGATGCCCGGGAGATTTTTCGGAGCTTCGATTCCGGCAGCAGCGGCGATGGTGGGGAATAGATCAATCGCGTGGGCGAAGTCCGGCGAGCGGCTGGGTTTCACGTGGCGCGGCCAGGAGATCATGATCGGGGTGCGAATGCCCATTTCGTACGGTGAACTCTTCGATCGCAGGGCATAGCCAGACCAGAGTTCTTGGTTGGGGTCGGCCGCGTTCGTGCTGCGGGCGGCCCAGCCATTGTCGCTGATATAGATAACTACGGTGTTTTCCCGCAGTCCCCGGCGATCGAGATGGTCGAGCAGCTCACCGCAGGTTTCGTCGAACCACTCACACATCGCGTAGTATTTGGCGACGTCTTCGGCGCGGTTCGGGCGGATGTATTTGTCTAGCAGGCGTTGCGGCGGATTGTGCGGGGTATGGGGCAGGAACGGCGCATACCAGACCAGAAACGGTTTTTTCTCCGCAGACGCGGCGTCGATGAACTCGGTGACGGGGCTCATGCCGGTGCGTCCGATCGTGAGGCCCGTATCCCCGTGCCGGCCTCCACGGGTCATGCCATGAGTGAAGCCGCCGTCCTCAAACGACCCCTCCCACCACTTGCCCGATTGGTGCGCGAGGTAACCGTTTGCGGTTAGCTCGCGGACGAAACTGGGCAAGGTGTGAAATGCGGCGCGCAACGGCTGATCCAAGGCCTCGCGATTGTTTCTTCCGTCCACATCGTTTCCAGTGATCCGATGAGTGAACGGATACAGGCCCGTGATCATGGAGGCGAGTGAGGGACGACACAGCGGCGCGGCCACGTAGCCCCGCTCGAAAAGGACGCTGCGGTCCGCCAGTTGGTCGAGGTGGGGTGTTTTGATGTGGGCATGGCCCATGAAACCGTAGTCCGTCCAGCCCTCGTCGTCGCTCACAATCAGGACGATGTTTGGTCTCAGTTCGGCGGCGGTGGCGCGATCGATCCAACCGAGGACAAGGCAGGCTGCGAAAAGAAGGCAGAGGAATTTCCAAGCCGGAAAAGGCATGTGAGGAATTCGGCCCATAGGTTTAGCCGAATGGAATTTCAGGCGCACCGGACACTTGCGAGTAGATAAGCGAAAACATCGATTTCCCCTAAGAAGCGCTCCCTAATTATGTCTTTTTGTAATACGCGCGCGGTTTTTTGCGGTCACGGACAAAATCCGATTCTAGCAGGCGTGCCGGAGTGGGCTCAGCGGCGTGATCGTGGGTTTCACCGCGAAGAAATCGTCCGCCGCACCTAAGCCGCATCAGTTGATCGAACCGGTTTGACGACGAAAGGGCTTGAGCTTGGCCGAGGCTTTCATCTCTCCCACCACGAATTTGGCAAAGTCGGCAATCTCGCCTTGGACCGAAGCTTTTTCCAAGGCCGCCATGTATTCGCTTCGCCGCTCCACCCGAATCACAGTCCAGCTGTGACCGCCGGAGGCCAACATGAGGTTCATGAGGAACCGGCCGATACGTCCGTTGCCCTCAGCATAGGGGTGGATAAACACAAAGACGAAGTGACCGAGCACCGCGCGCACCGCTGCGGAGGGCTCTTTGGCGAGGGCGTCAAAGAGCGCTTCCATTGAGGCCGGGACGGCTTCAATAGCAGGAGGGACGTGGTCCGAACCCCGAATAAACACCCGCCGTTCACGGTAGCCTGCGAGCGCGGACGCGGGCAGGATGTTGGCCTGCACAGATGGGCTGAATAGGGCGCGATACCAACTCTGCAGGTCACGATCAACGACTTTGCCCGGCGACCGGCCGCGCAGCACATCACCCAAACTGGAGAGCACCTGATTAAACGCTGCCCGATATCCCTTCGCCGCCATCGCGTTGATCTGTCCTTGATCTTCCGGGTTTTCGGTCGGATTCCACGCGCCGTCGGCGATGCGCTGAATCAGTTCAGGTGTTACCTGATAGCCTTCGATGGAAAGCGAATGATAGGCGTCATGCGTGTAGATTTCATTCACGCGTCGCAGATATCGGAATTGATCCGGCATGGAGCGCGGCGGAGAGGGAAAATGCGCCAGCACGTCAGACCGCATTCGCGACCACATCGCTCCGATCCGTCCCGCATGGGGAGACGGCAAGACTGCCCCAACCGGCAGCCGGGCCGGTTCTGCAAACGGATTCTGCGGTTTAATCGCGATCCCGGCGGCGAATAGGTCTGCTTCCAAGCGGGTGGCTGATTCCGGCAAGCCGAGATGCCGCAAGCCACCGACCATGCGGCCGGCCGCGGAGACATTGACCTCTACGGCCAGCAAGGCCCGGGAAAGCTCCTCGACCCGCACCATGCGTAGCGCGAGTTCCGCACTGGTGGCGGACAGGGTAAAATAACTCGGAGTCGTGCGAATCAGCGCGAGCGCCAGCGGCATGACCTGCACGCCTTGCTTAATCTCCGTCGTCACGGGCAGACTCTTGCGGTTGGGATAAAGCAGAATGGAACTGTTGTTGGGCAGCTTGAGGGTAAAAACGCCACCGCGGGCCGTCAGCACAATCAACTGTTTCGGGATCTGCGTGCTCGCCGTCCAGAGGTCGAGAGAATGCTCCGGCGAAAGGCAGTAGCCCTGACCGTAGCGTTGCTGCAAATAGGCCGAGACGAAGGCCCAAAAATGGAGATGCCAAAACGTGCTGTCACCCGGCCGTGCCTGCGGGGTGGTCAGGGCATACCAACCCTTGATGATCTCGACGAGAAAGCCTCGTTGCTGCAAAAGCGTGCGTTCCCGCCGGGCAATTTGCTCCGTGCGGAGGATATGGGCGGGCGCCGCGCCCTGCGCCCGGCGCAGGGCGTCTGCGAGGTCGCGTTGGGGATTGGTCGGCATTACTCCAAGGTGAAATACTTTGTTATCATGTCAAAAACTACTTTGGTATTACGCTCATTTTTACTTTGGTATTCTGCCGTTTCGCATCGGAGGCACCGGCAAGGAGGAACGCCGCAGGGGTAGTGTCCTTGCCGGCGACGGAGAGGCTACAATTGAGGTTTGACTGCGGCGCAGTCGACCCCGGCCCGCCTGACACCCGACCTAGGCGCGCTCAAAGCGGAGTTG
Source organism: Opitutus sp. GAS368 (assembly GCA_945882935.1). GTDB lineage: Bacteria > Verrucomicrobiota > Verrucomicrobiia > Opitutales > Opitutaceae > Tous-C4FEB. Next base: position 43,956 of record CAMCWW010000014.1, on the reverse strand, counting down.
CTCCGCGAGCAAATCAAACGCGAGCGCGGCCGTAATGCGCGCGAAGCCGGCGAGGTAGTCGAAATGAAGGTCGTCCAAGAGATGCTCGCAATCCTAGGCCAAAAGCTGAACGCCCTGCTCATGCTCAAGCTGATAGTTGAGCTAGGCCCTAGGATCGCCGGAAAGAGTATGGCCGAGGCCAACGTGGAAGGCGCTTTGATCGTGGATGAAATCCGCGAGGTCATAAATTCCAACCTCGCCAACTTTCAGCGGGAACTGGACGCCATTTGAACCGAGCAATGCGCGCGAAGCCGGCGAGGTAGCTTGGCGGAGGCGATTCTGTGGGCGCAAAGTTGAAGCCGCGAACAATCGCGCACGGGTTGTCAGTGGCGTTGTCAGTTGGGCGTTTTTGGGCCAACAAAAAACCCGTTAACCACTAATGGCTAACGGGCTATCAAAATGGCGGGATGGACGGGACTCGAACCCGCGACCTTCTGCGTGACAGGCAGACGCTCTAACCAGCTGAGCTACCACCCCGTGTGAACGGGAAAGAGTGCGAAAAGTAGAATTCGACTTGGCCAAGTCAAGCGCCGGTTTTGCCCTTGTGCGTGTCGTGCGGTCGCGTAGCACTTAAAGCAGCTTTGCGGTGGTAGCTCAGCTGGATAGAGCAGCGGTTTTCTAAACGTAATATCCAAAAAATGACCCAAGCGAAAAAACACTCTAAAGTATATATTTATCAGATACTTATGAAGCGTATTGAGGACATTTCATAAAAGTGAAAACGGCTCATATGGTGCCGAATACTTCATATTTTTGGTAGAAGTTGGTAGAAAACGCGAAATGCGGTTTATCTTGCGATTATCTACCAAGCGAGAAAGATGGGTCTTCCGATGAAAAACGAAGTCCATCGCAAGAGCTTTCCCCGTGTGCGTGAGGTCGTGAAAAATGGGGTGACGCGCTACGTTTGTGACTCGCGCCGACAAGGCTTTGGGGGAGGGCGTCAAGAATGGTTCAGTTCGCGAGATGATGCGTTGGATCGTGCTCGCGAAATCTCGGACTCGTTGGTGAAGGGGACAACGCTGACTGATGAAGAGCGGTCACTCTTTCTGTATTTTCGCGATGCGTTCAATCCATACCAAGTGACGCTCAAATCTGTATTGGAAAAAGCACTATACCGACTTCAGAATAAATCGGAGAAGGACGAAGATGAACGAAAGACAATCTCCGACCTCGTGGATATGTGGATCGCTTACAAAAAAGAGGGGAAGTTCAAGCGTATCCGTCCTGTGACCATAACCGAGATTGAGCACACGGGAAAAACTATCAAATCGCTATGGGGTGAGCTTCAGTATCAGTCCGTCACAAAGGAGCACGTTGAGAAGTTCATCGGTGCTCACAAGGGCAGTTATGCTACGAAACGGAACTGGAAGGTGAAAATCGGCGGCTTCTTCAACTGGTGTAATGCCGAAGGGTGGGGTCGTGGAAATCCTGCCAAAAATATTCCAATCTTCGTTGATCCCACTGAAGCCCCTAAAACAGTTCCACTGGAAACCGTTCGGAAGATGTTGGAAGTTTCGCAGAAGACACCGAGGTTTTTGCCGCTCATCAACTACCTCGCGATTGGCTACTTCGCTGGTTTGCGTCCCTATGAAATGCGACGTTTGCCGAAGGGTGATATCAAAATCAAAAAAGAGTTTGCGGAGGGAGACGGAGGGCAAATCTACATCTCACGCAATATCACCAAGACGAAGACAGAGAGATACGTGACGATCAACGAGACGCTGTTTGCGTTTCTCAAGGCGTATCCAGAACAGCCTATCTATCATAAAAACTTCGTGAAGTTATTCACGGCGATGAGAGAAACAGTTGGTTACGGCTTCGCTGACGGACGCAGCGAAGAAAACAAATGGGTTCCTGATGCGATACGGCACACTTTCGGCTCAATGTGGCAGGCGAAGCACAAAAATATCAATATGCTCGCTGAGGAGATGGGAAACTCCCCCGAGGTCATTCGCCGCCACTACAAGCGAGCAATCCCTGCTGAAGAGGTTGGTCCTTACTGGGCGATACGACCTATTCCGAAGGTGTAGTGGCGCTGTTTCCTTGGCGTTTACGCGGGCTTGCTGCCCTCGCCTATAGGTCGCCACTATCTGTATTCCAACCCGCCCTAAAACCGATTGGTTGGCTTGCTGGTGCCGCCGCCACCAGTCGTGGCACTACGCTGACGCTTGCTGTCGTCGCGTCGTTTCAGCATCTCCCGTTTGTGCTGCTGGCGTCGTCGCAAGGTGTTCAGTGCTGCCTTCTCTCGTTCCAGTTCCATCTTCAGTCGGTCAATCCGCGTCTGCTGGGCATCTGTTCGCGTGCGATCCAGCGAGTCCTCTGCCAGTTCGCGACAAATCTCGGAGTGACTCGCCACTATCCGCGATACCTCGGAGCAAATATTGTCCAGCAGTTCCAGCAGTTCGTCAGGACTGATCTTCATTTCTTTCTCTTTCTGATTTCATCTATCTCGTCGCCAGTGCCACAAGCCACGCCCTTCTTCTTCATCGCTGCTATCAGGCTGTGAAGTTCTTTCATCAGTGCTTCATCACTCTGCTTTTTTGTATTTATATTTTTTTTCATAAAGTGTTTTGGGACTACAAAAATAAATAGTGTTCAGCCCTATTTTTCTGCCGACTTTTTCTAACTGCTCCTGCTTCTTTTTATATCGCGATGATCAACTCACTGAACAACGAAAGTAGAGAAGATATCCTGAAGGAGTTTGACCGATTGTTCTCTGTTCAGGAGCAGAAAGGTGAAAACCCGATGGCATATAGGAGGAAGGAGAAAGGGAAGAAGAAGAAAGATAATAAAAAAAGTGATGAGATCATTTTGCTGCCGGAGCTTATAAAAACCGATGAAGTAATAAAAAAACTCGGTCGTTCTCTTGGTGAAAGATATCTTCTAATAATCAGCAGTTTTTATTCCCGTGGCTTGCTGAAGAAAAAAGAAAAAAATGAACTAGGAAACTATCTGGCAGGTCATTGGAAGATTTTGAGAAAAATAGGAGGAGAAAAGTATAGTGAGCTGATTCAAGTTGGACTAAATGATTTTCAGCATCTGAAGAAAAGCCCTGCTCCATTTATAAAAGGAAAACGCTCGTATGCTTATTCACTGAACAAAGACACGGTAGATTTGACGCGTCAGCAGCGATACACCCTGACCACTGTTTCATCGCAAAATGCGAGGAGAAAACATCAGCTAGAACGCCGCGCCGAGTATGTTGCCAAGCATGAGATATATTCCAAAATAGCAAGCAGTGTAAGTGAGCTGACTTTTGATTATGCCGCCGCTCTCAAGTATGTAGCGGGCATCACAGATCAGAGTAAGCGTCTTCACAAGATAGCCGTGGTAGAGCAGCTGATTGCTGGAGACCTTGTGTGGACGATGGATCAGCAGGGACGCAACTACACAGTGCTTGTGAGCGTGCCTCGAGACCTGCGGGTGTTTTTCTCGTGGAAGAAACAGCCGCTCTGGATCGTGGATGTAGCTTCATCACAGCCGTTGCTTCATTCACTTTTGTATCCAGATGATTGCTACGAAAAGAAAAAGTATCTTTCAGCAATCAAGAGTGGATTCTGGATGTTTATGCGAAACGCATCTGGAGTATCCTGCGACTTGGATGACGAAGAGCAAAAAGGGGCGATGAAAGAGCAGATTTTTCAGCAGGTGTTCTACTCGTTCAGAGAAGGCAAGAAGGAGACGACTGGTATTTACGCCAAGACATTCCAGCGAGAGTTCCCGCTGCTGTGGGGTTATATCAACGCTGCGAAAAAAGAGCACGGACCGAAGCAGTCGTCTGGTTTGTCCAAGACGATGATGTGGATAGAGGCGTGGGCGGTGTTTGAGGCGATCAAGGAACTGAAGGACAAGAGCTATCCCTTGATCAGCATCCACGACGCTATCGCAACGACCAAGGAGGGCGTGGATGATGTGATGACTGCCTTGGCGGCGGCGTTCTTGCCCGCAAACTTGGAGCCGAAGCTAGTCGCGAAGCTGCTGACTGCTGGAGCGTGAAGGTGGTACTGATGCGAGATCGTGTGGGGCTGATAAATGCGGCGCAGCAAAGTTTGGGTGTCGAGGTCGAAAGACCAAAGAGAGCGCAAGAATTAATCAAACGCGGCTAAACTATCTTTGACGAATAACCGACCCCTTGTGAAAATCTGACTTGCTTTAACCATTTGTGATATCTTACAAGATACACAATGAAAGCATTTGGTTATTGCCGCGTCAGCACCACCGATCAGCAGGATGAGGGCGTAAGCCTGAACAACCAGCAGGAGCGGATCAAAGCGTGGGCTTCCGCCAACGGTCACGATCTGTCAGGAATGTATGTGGAAGCCCGCTCTGGCGGGCGTGCCGACAACCGCCCTGAACTAAAGCGAGCAATGGCGGCTGCGTGTCGTGAGGGCGGCATCCTCGTGGTCTATTCGCTCTCCCGCTTCAGTCGCAGTGTTCGCGACACGCTTGCCCTTGCCGACCAACTGGAGCGTGCTGGAGCCAACCTCGCCAGTTTGAGCGAGTCCTTGGATACCTCCACCCCCGTTGGAAGGATGTTCTTCCAACTGATGAGCGTTCTGTCAGAGTTTGAGCGGAACCAACTACGCCAGCGGACTACCAGTGCTATGAGCCACCTTCGCCAACACAATAAGCGTATTTCATACAAGATACCATTAGGCTACGACTTGGCAAAGGATGGTTCTACTCTTCAGCCAAATCAAAGGGAGCAAAGTGTGATTTCTCGTATTGTTGAGCAGAGACAAACAGGAATGACACTATCAGCCATAGCTCACGGCTTGGCTGATGACAAAGTAGCAACGAAACAAGGCGGTCAGTGGAAACCAAACACTGTGCTCGCCATTCTTCGGCGACACGAGAAAATGGCGGCGTGAAAAATAAACTTCACTCTAGGTAGGCGATTACCTAGGATTGGGTTATTTCTGGGGATCAAAACTGTATCCATATTCTCCAACTCTCACAGAAAAAGAACTGCTCGGTAATGTGACTAAAGCAGGGGCAGCTAAAATCACCTCTTTGCCTTCGGTTGTGGTGATAAACTTTGTAGAATATTTCATATTCCCGTTAGCCAAGCGCGTTGGAGTGATGGCAAGTCGTGTAGATTCGGAGAACTGAATGATGCTTTCTTCTCCTATGAAAAGCGATACTCGGATCCCCTCGATTTTTTGATTATTTCCGATTGAGACAGTTCCTTCTATCGTGATTTTCCCATCTTTTATTTTTGATTCTTTTAGTCGGATTTCCAAATCCAAGCCGTCTTTCTGGACCGTTATAATCTCACGATTTTTATCAAAAGATTTTAGAGTGTATCCACGAAACGACTGACCAATCCTAAACCACCCTGACGATTTATCACCCTCCTTATCACTCATAAAAAATAACTGCGAGGCAGGAGAGATACTGAACCCTGAAAACTCTATCTCGGCTCTCAAGCACGAGCTGAAAACAACGAAGATCAAAGTCAGCCAGGAAAATATGAAGTTGGATTTCATTGATGTAGATTTAGCGAGCCTCCAATAATCACTTTGGTCGCACTGGGTCGATGTTTTTTCCGGACGCATCAAAAACCGGTCGAGCCTTGGCGATATCAGGCAGTTAGTGGAAACCAAACAGTATGCTCGCAATCATTCGTCGTCCCGAGAAAATGGCGGCGTGAAAAAGACCAAGAAACCAAAGCGTTTCCCAGAAGTATCAAAGTCCGAGGTAGAGTCGCTGCCGAAGACCGAAGCCTTGCTGCTGCGCCTGACCAAGCACGACAAGGAGGAGATTGTCGCCGCCGCCGCCTCACTTCACCTTACCGTCACCGAGTTCCTGACCAAGTCCGCGCTGATCGTCGCGAGTAAAGTCGGCAAGTGATCGGTTCTGTTGTGCTGCGTGACTTCTGGCTGAACGAAAAGTTGAGTCAAAAAAGCGGTGGTGATGTTTTTAGACAAGAGGCTGATTTTCAGTGTTGGAAAGTGATATATACCAAGATAGACAAATGGGAAGTGATTGAACGAGGCTGAACACAAAGCGGTCTTGCCGGAGATGGAGTAGGCACCTTGGGGCGGGACTGGCGGGCGTGTGTGTGATTGACCCTGACGGCTGTCCTCGCCTATCTGTCCGAAGTCCCTTCCAACTGGTCACGGCTTCTGTGGCTGGCGGTGCGGGCTGAACGGCAAGATGCCGCGATGCTGTTTCCCTGCATCGAGGCTATCTTTCGTTGGTTTTGGTGTATTTGTTAGTTTATCCGGTAGAAAAATGGTAGAAAAAATCAACTTCAAGTTTCTAAAATAAAATCGTTAGTCATTGATAAATAACATTTTGCGGTGGTAGCTCAGCTGGATAGAGCAGCGGTTTTCTAAACCGCCGGTCGGGTGTTCGAGTCACCTCCACCGCACCATTTTCTTCAGCGGCCGTCCGCTTTTGCGGGCGGCGGGGCGAATCGGTAGGTCGTGTTGAAGATCAGTTCGATCGTCTTTGAGACAAAGACCCGGACCTTGATTTTACCGGTGTCGGCGTCGGTCGGTGTCGCGTGGCCCTCGACGCGGCGGGTTTCACCGGTTTCGCAACGGGCCATGCCGCTGAACTCAACGCGCTCGCCGCGGGCGAGGCGGGAAAGTTGTTCAGAGCTGAAGTCGATCCCAAGCGCGCCGCGTTCGTTGTAGAAAAAATACGGGAAGACCTTCGCCATGTAGACGGATTCGAAACGGGAGCCCCTGCGTTCGAATGTCGGCATCGTCAATGTCACGGTGCCGACGTAGATCGAGGTTTTGGCCGGGGCGATGGCGACGGTGGCGTAACGGTCCTCCGCGGCGGTGAGAACGGCAGTAGTGAAGCTCAGGAAGATGAATATCCAGCGCGGGAGCATGGGGCAAAGCGTGCGCCGCGGGTGGTCTCGGGCAACTGCTCTTTCGCGTTGCGCGGCGGGGTGGGGCGGCGTGTGCTCGCGGTTTCTTATGGCCAAATCTTCACAAGCCACTTGGGGCGGACGTTTCACCACCGGCCCCGCCGAATTGATGCTTAAATTCAGCGAGTCCGTCTCGTTTGACCATCGCCTCGCGCCCTTCGACATCGCCGGCAGCAAGGCCCATTCGGCGATGCTGGCGCAGGTCGGCTTGATCACAACCAAGGAGCGGGCGGCGATCCATGCAGGGCTCGACGCGATTCTGGCCGAGATCGAGGCCGGCAGGTTTAGCTGGGACCAGAAGCTTGAGGATGTGCACATGAACATCGAGCAGGCGCTGACCAAGCGGGTGCCCGCTGCGGCCAAGCTTCACACGGCGCGCAGCCGTAACGACCAAGTCGCGACCGACATGCGGTTGTGGTTCAAGCACGCCACTGCGGTGCTGGGCGAAAAAATCCTTGGCGCGCAGCGGGCTCTGCTCGCCGTCGCTTCGGCGCATCGCGACGTGCTCATCCCGGGCTACACCCACCTGCAGCGGGCGCAACCGGTGTTTTTCTCGCACCATATTTTTGCTTGGATGGAAATGCTCGAGCGCGACCGGGCGCGGCTCGCGGAGGTGGCGGCCCATGCTAATTGGTGTCCCTTGGGCTCGGGTGCCATCGCCGGCACCACGTTGCCGATCGACCGGGAGTTTTCGGCCAAAGCGCTTGGCTTCGTTGACGCGAAGGGCCGGCCGCAGGTCACCCAGAATTCGATGGATACGGTGGCTGACCGCGACCTCTTTATCGAGTTTGCGGCGGCCTGTGCGACGTTTGGCGTCCATGTTTCGCGGATTGCGGAGGACCTGATTCTTTGGAGTAGCACGGAATTCAAGTTCGTGGAGCTGCCCGATGCGTTCTGCACCGGCTCCTCGTTGATGCCGCAGAAAAAAAATCCCGATTCCTGTGAACTGCTCCGGGGCAAGTCGGCGCGTCTGCAAGGCAATCTCCATACGCTGCTCACGCTCGTGAAGGGCCTGCCGCTCACCTACAACCGCGATCTGCAGGAGGACAAACCGCCGGTGTTTGATAGCTTTGACCAGACCGCGTTGTGCGCCGATGTGCTCGCGGGCACGATCGGTGGCCTGGCGGTGGTGCGCGAACGGTGCGCAGCGGCGGTGGCTGATCCGGCGTTGCTCGCGACCGATCTGGCGGACTATCTTGTGCTGCGGGGCGTGCCGTTTCGCCAGGCACATCACGCGGTCGGAGACGTCGTGAAACTCGCCGAGCGGCTCGGGCTTCCGCTCGACCAATTGCCCACTGCGGAAATGCAGAAAATCAATCCGGCCTATGGTGACGATTGGCGCTCGGTTTTTGATTTGAAGCGCGCGCTCGCCAAGCGCACGGGCACCGGGATGCCCGGCCCAAAGCAGGTGGCGAAGCAATTCGCCCGCTGGCAAAAACTGCTCCGCTAATTCTTCGGCCGGCGATCCCGGTGTGCCCACGTGTCGCTGTTTCCTACCGCCAAATCCGATCCGGAACTCGCGCCCTACCGGGCGGGATTGTTGTTCGGCTTCTTCAATGCACTGACTTGGCAGATCGCGATCGGCACGCCGATGGTGTTGTTTGCCGAGCGGCTAGGGGCGACGTCGTTTCAAGTCGGGTTGATCTACTCGTTCGTTTTTCTGCTCACGCCGGTGCAGATCGCGGCCACCGCGTTGTTGCCGGTTTTTGGGTTTAAGCGCGTCACGCTCGGTGGCTGGGGATTGCGCAGCTTCGCGTTGGCGGTGCCCTTGTGGTTGACGATGCTGGCTCCGGCGGTGGGCCAACCGTGGATGGTCGCAACGTTGATCTGGAGCGTGTTTTTTTTCTGCTTCTTCCGCTCCATCGGCGCGGCGGCGATGACGACGTGGTTGCTCGGGCTTTTGCCGCCGGCGGTGCGGGGTCGTTATTTTACGTCGGATCAATTTTTATCGGGCGTGGGCGGAGTGGGGACGTTGATCGCCTGTGCGGCGCTCTTCGCGCTGCTGCCGATTTATCAGGCGTTGTTGGTTCAATACGTGATCGCGCTCATCGGGTCCACGTTGAGCTACTATTCGCTCAAGCGCTTGCCGGACATTGAGCGTCCGACGGCGATTTCGCTGAGTTCCGTGCTCCGCGATACGCCGAGGATCATGTTCGCGCGCTCGGAGTTCCGCCGCTACCTCTGGCTCGCGGTCGGGTATGCGATCATCACCACGCCGATCCCGCCCTTTGCGGCCTACTACTTGAAGGTCGGTGCGCAGTTGTCGGCGGGTGTCATCATGCAATTTGAAGTATTGCGCTACCTGGGCGTGATTGCCGGGGCCTGGATGTTGCGGCGGCGGATCGATGCGGTGGGCGCAAAACCGTTTTTCCTGCTGGCGCTCGGTCTGATCGCTTTTACTGCGGTGATTTTCTGGCTGTATCTGCAGCAAATCGTGGGCGGTCTGGCGACCGTGGGCGGGTTGTATTTCGCGGTCGGCTTCGGTGCGGTGTGCTGGAATATCGCGAATCTCCACTATCTCCCGAAGATCTCGCCGGCAGACGAGCGCGCGTTGTTTGTTTCGGTGCACGGCGCGGTCACGGCTTGCATTGGGGGCTGCGCGCCGATTCTGTGGGGTCTCATGCTCAAGAGCGTGGGGCCCGGAGGAGCGCCGGCGGTTGATGTCGGGTTGTTCCAGTGGTTTTTTGCGAGCGTGGTCGCGGTCGCCAGCGTGCTCTCCGTTCTGATTGCGCGGCTCCACGAGGACACAAAAACCCACGTCGATCCCATCATCATCGGCAACGCCGTGCTCAATCCGTTTCGGGCTGCTTCCTACCTCGTCAATCTGATCGACGCCAAGGGTATCGTCCGCGAGGTCGTGCCCTCGCGTTCGGACCGCAAGTAGCCCTGCGCGACGATGGCCACGGTGCGCATTCTCTCCGATCGGGTCGCCAACCAGATCGCCGCCGGCGAGGTGATCGAGCGGCCGGCGGCGGTCGTGAAGGAACTCGTCGAGAACGCCCTCGATGCCGGGGCCACGCGCATTGAGGTCGAGTTTCGCCATGGCGGGCGGGCGCTCATGCGGATCGAGGACAACGGCCACGGCATGACGCGCGATGATGCCCTACTGGCGCTGGAGCGACATGCCACCAGCAAGATTGCCGAGGCGGCTGATCTCGACCGCTTGCATACGTTCGGATTTCGCGGTGAGGCGTTGCCGTCGATCGCCAGCGTTGCGCGCTTTGAGCTGCAAACGCGCCCCGCCGACCGCGACGCGGGCACGGAGATTTTGGTCAACGGAGGGAAGTTCATCCATGTGCGCGAGTGCGGCCGGCCGGTCGGCACGCGCATCGAGGTGACGCATCTCTTCAACTCGGTTCCGGCGCGGCGAAAATTCCTCAAGACGGACCAGACCGAGGCGGCGCACATCGTGCAATGTGTGCGGCTTTATGCGCTCGCGAGTCCGCGCGTAGCTTTCACCCTGATTGAAGACGGCCGTGAGATTTTTCGTTCCCCGGAATGCACCACGCTCGTCGAGCGAGTGGAGGAAATCTTCGGTCGGCAAGTGGCCGATGCCGTCGTCCCGATTGAGAGCTCGGAGTCTGGTTTGAAACTCTCGGGCTTGATCGGCCGACCGGGCGTGGGGCGGGCGACGCGCCATGAGATGATTGTCTTTGTGAACGGTAGGCCCGTGGACAGTCGCACGCTCAACTACGCGTTGATTGAGAGCTATCACGAGTCCCTGCCCAAAGGCCGTTACCCGCTGGCCTTTGTCTTTTTCGACTGCGATCCGGCGGCGGTGGATGTGAATGTGCACCCGGCGAAACGCGAAGTTCGCTTCCGCAGCGAGCCGCAGGTGCGGAGCTTCGTCATTCGCAGTGTGCTGCAACGCCTGCGGGAGCTCGGCGGACCAATCGCGCCGTTGACCACGCCAGGGCCGGCAGCCTTGCCGCCCGCGCTCGCTCCGCTCGTGGTGCCGCAGGCGGTTCGCCTTGCTGCGGCTCCGGCAGTCTGGTCACCGCCGGTGGTGCGTGGGACGGAGCGTCCGGCGATGTTGTCGCCGGCACCGCCCTTGCCGGCGGCGCCTACCGTGAATCCGGCGCCCAAGATCCAGAACCTGCATTGGCGTTTCGTTGGGCTGGCGCACGGGAGTTATGCGCTGTTTGAGACGGAGGCCGGGCTCGTGCTGCTGGATCGGCGCGCGGCCCATGAGCGCGTGTGGTTCGATCGGTTGGTGGCGCAGTTTTCGGAGGGCGCGGTGCCGAGCCAACGGCTGTTACTGCCAGTGCCGCTTGAGCTTGATCCGATCGCAACGGCTTTGTTGCTCGACCGGTTGAAGTTTCTCAACGGGCACGGCTTCGAGTTGGCGGAATTTGGCCGAAACTTTTTTCGCGTGGAAGGAATCCCGGCCTGGATGGAGCCGGCCGATGCCGAGCCTTTTTTGCGCGACGTATTGGGCGCGCTCCGTGACGGTCGCCTGCCCGAGGGCAATCTCGCCCTGGCTCGGGCCGAACTCGCCCGGCTCGCGGCCGCGAAGGCCGTGCGTCTTCCCGGTTCGCCCGGCGAGGTCGAGTTGCGCGGCCTACTCGGCGAACTTTTTGCCACCCCAACGCCTCTCACCAGTCCTTCGGGCCGGCCCACGTTCATCGAGATCAACCACAGCGAGCTCGCCCGCCGCTTCCAGAAGTAGGCCCGTCACCGAAAATTAACTTCTGGCTGACGCCCCGCGCTGGCACGAATCTTGTTATACCTGCACCTCCTAACTCATGGCCAAATCTGCCGCTAAGCCCAAAGCTCCGACTCCTGCTCCTGCTGAACCCGTGTCCGCTCGGGCCGGCCGGACGCACGCGGATGCGCCCGACGTCGTTCTCCGGTTATTGATCCTCCGTCACCTCACCTCGACGTTAGCCCGCCACCCGTCGACGGCCACGTCCCGGGACTGGTGGGTCGCCACAGCTCTCGCGGTGCGCGATACCATTCATGAGCGCCTGATTGCGACGCAAGCGGTGCACAATGAACAAAACGTCCGCCGCATTTACTATTTCTCGCTCGAATATCTGTTGGGTCGGCTTTTCGGCAACAACTTACTGGCGACCGGACTGCTCGGGGCGGCGGAAGCGGCGCTGAAGGACCTTGGTCAAGACTTTGAAAAGATCCGCGAATCGGAGGTCGACATGGGTCTCGGCAACGGCGGTCTGGGCCGGCTGGCCGCCTGTTTTCTGGATTCACTGGCGACCCTAGATTACCCTGCGCTCGGTTACGGCATCTACTACGAATTCGGTCTGTTTAAGCAGTCCTTCGTCGATGGCCATCAGGTTGAGGCGCCCGACAATTGGATCATTTTCGGCAGTCCGTGGGAGGTCGTCCGGCCGGAATACACGCAGGAGGTTCGGCTCTTTGGCCGGGTCGAAAACGTCTTCGACGACCGGGGTAACTATCGCCCGCGTTGGGTCGATACGAAGACCATCCTTGGCGTCCCACATGATATTCCCACCGCTGGTTTTGGCACGCAGACGGTGAACCTACTCCGGCTCTGGGCTTCGAAGTCCACCGAAGATTTCGACCTGGCCGCGTTCAACAGCGGCGGCTACGTCGATGCCGTCCGCGAGAAAGCCGTGGGCGAGACGATTTCAAAAGTTCTCTACCCGAACGACAAGACGGAGAACGGCAAAGAGCTGCGACTCGTGCAGCAGTATTTCTTCGTCGCTTGCTCGTTGCGGGACATCATCCGCCGACACCTGCGCACCAGCGGTAACTCTTGGGATAATTTCGCCGCCAAGGTCGCCGTGCAGCTCAACGATACGCATCCCGCGATCGCGATCGTCGAGCTCATGCGCATCCTCGTCGACGAGGAGGGCGTTCTCTGGGACCGCGCCTGGGCGATCATTAACGCGACCTTCGCCTACACCAACCACACGCTGCTGCCGGAAGCGCTCGAGCGCTGGAGCGTGCCGCTGTTTGAGCGCGTGTTGCCGCGCCACCTCCAGATCATTTACGAAATCAATTCCCAGCACATGAACGCGGTCGAGGCGCGCTGGCCGGGTGATGACGAAAAGAAACGCATTTGCTCCATCATCGATGAGCACGGCCCGAAGATGGTGCGCATGGCCCATCTCTCGGTCGTCGGTTCGCATGCGGTCAACGGCGTCGCGGCACTCCACACCGCGTTGCTCAAAAAAAATCTCTTCCCGGAATTCGACGCGCTTTTTCCCGGGAAATTTCAAAACAAGACCAACGGCGTCACGCCGCGACGCTGGCTGCTCAAGTGCAACCCGCGTCTCGCCACATTGATCACGCGGACGCTCCCCGGCAAAGCCGCGACTGATTGGCCGCGCAATCTCGACCTGCTCCGCGGGCTGGAAAAATCCGCTGATTCGGCTGCATTTCAGAGCGAGTTCATGGCGATCAAGCGCGCCAACAAAGCCGACCTCGCCGCCGTCATCAAAGCCGAGTGCGGCGTCACCGTCTCGCCCGACGCGATCTTCGACGTACAGATCAAGCGACTGCATGAATACAAGCGCCAGCACCTGAATTTGCTGCACATTCTCGCCCTCTATCGGCGCCTCTTGCAGAACCCGTCCCTCGACATTCTGCCTCGGGTTTTTATCTTCGGGGCCAAGGCTGCTCCCGGCTACGACGTCGCGAAAAACATCATCCGCGCAATCAATACCATCGGGGCCCGCATCAACGCCGATGAGCGGATCGGCGGTAAGTTGAAGGTGGTTTTTCTGCCGAACTATCGCGTCTCGCTGGCGGAGAAAATCATTCCGGCGGCCGACGTCTCCGAGCAGATTTCCACCGCGGGCAAGGAAGCGTCCGGCACCGGCAACATGAAACTTATGGCCAACGGCGCACTCACCATCGGCACGCTCGACGGGGCCAACGTCGAAATCGACGAAGAGGTCGGCGCTGAGAACATCTTCATCTTCGGCCTCACCGTCCAACAGGTCGAAGCCCTGTGGTCCAAGGGTTATAACCCGTGGGACTACTATCATGCCGACGAGGAACTGCGCGCCGTCGTTGACTGGCTCGGCAGCGACTACTGGACGCCGGGCGAGTCCGGCGCGTTTGCCGCCGTGCACGATTCGCTGCTGAAACACGGTGATCCGTTTTTGGTGCTCGCCGATTTCCGCGCCTATTGTGAGGCCCAGGCCAAGGTGGATGCGGCTTACCGGGACCAAGCGCGCTGGGCGAAAGCCGCGATTTTAAACACCGCGCGCGTGGGTAAATTCTCCAGCGACCGCACCATCCGCGAATACGCGGAGCAGATCTGGAAGCTGCCCGCCGTCGCGGTGACGTGAACTCCGCGGGCGCCCGTTGACTGGCGACCCGCGGCGGTTTGGCATCCATCGAATGCCGCCCGCCCCGTCACGAATTTTGCTGCTCGCGCTGGCGTTGGGTTTAGCGGCGTCGGCGCGGGCGCAACTGCCGACGCTCTCCGGTGAGTTGCAGGGAGATTTCCTCCCACCGTTCGCGGACGCACCCAAAGTGCGTTGGGCGTTGGCCTTGAAAAGCGCTCCCGCCGGCCGGCGCGAAGGCAGCCTTGAGGTGTCTGCGCCCGGCTTGCGGGCCGCAGTTGCCGTGGAAACTGACGCGGGTTTCGCGAGCGGCGCATGGCGAATCAGTGCCGCCGAAGTCGAGCCAGGCCCGTGGCTCGCGTTGCTCGCGCCTCAACTTGCCCCGGCGCTCGTCGGCGCCGAGGTGACGGGGACCTTGCGCTTGAGCGGCGAGGGCACCGTGCTCCAAGGCCAACCGGCGGGCCGGATCGCGGTGGAGTGGCGGGACGGTGCAGTGAAACACCCCGCTCAAGGTTGGGCGCTGGAAGGCGTCGCATTCGCCGGCGATTTTATCTTCGATGCGGTGGCGAAGACTGGGTCGAGTGTGGCCCCCGCGAAGCTCACGGTGCGCACGATCGCGACCCATCGTTTTGGTGCCCGGAACCTGGTTCTGCACGTTCAGCTCGATGAGAAACTCGTGGCGCGTGTCGCTGAGGCCACCGTTGAGATCGCAGGAGGCGAGATCACGGCGGCTCCGTTCGTGGTTCCGCTCGTGCCTCCGTTGATTGACGTGAAACTGCGCCTCGCGCGCATCGGACTGCAAGACGTGGTGGCGCTCGTGCCGACCGGACTTTCGGAGGGCAGGGGCCGGGTGGACGGCGCGTTGGAACTCGGTTGGAGTAAGGCCCTCGGTTTGAAGATCGGCGCCGGGCACCTGCTCATGACACCCGCTGAGCCGATGGTGCTCCGGTTGGCAGCAGCGCCGGGGCTTTTGAGTGCAAGTATGCCGGAGCGCTTTGCAGTACTGCCGGCGTGGTTGGGTCCGGTCTCGCGGTGGTTTTCACCCGTGAACCCGGGGTTTGCCGATCTGGTCGCGATTGAACTCGGCCGAACTGCGCTGACGGTGGACTCGTTGGCGGTGCGCCTCACGCCTGAAGGCGACGCTCGCGGGCGCTCGGCCCGGGCGACCGTTAGCGCGCGACCGGAGATCGCGGGTACCTCGATCGGCCCCGTTTCCTTTGAGATAGATGTCACCGGGCCGCTGGCCTATGTTCTCCGCCTCGGGGTCGAGAACGGCACCACGCTTAAAGTGCGTTAAGGAAACTTTCGTTGCCAGTCGTAGTCTCAGAATCACATCTACTCCCATGTTTCGACCTGCTCTCCTCGTCCTCGGATTGGCTCCTCTTTCCGGTTGCCTCAACGTCACCGTCCAACCGATCGAAGTGCGCGTCAAGGCTACGCTCGATGTGAATGTGAAGGTGGATCGGGCGCTCGACGATTTTTTCGGCGACCTCGATAAAAAGTCCGCGACGATCAATTCACCGGCCTCCAACTAACCCATAGCCCCCATGAAAACTATCCTGCTCCGTCTCTGTCTTCTTGTTGGCCTACTTTCGGGCGGCGTCGCGTCCGCGCAGGCGGCCGAGGATCTCGGTGCCGTGAAGGCCCGTCTTGCGCAACGGCTCGGCTCGCTCGATCAGCTCAAGTCTTCCGGCGCGATCGGTGAAACTAACCGCGGGCTGGTCGATCTCCGCGCCGCCAGTCCGACGGCCGGCGATCTGGTGGTCGCCGAGAACCGGGATCGCGGGCTGGTTTACGCTGCGATCGCGCAGCAGACGGGCTCGACGGTTGAGACCGTCGGTCGGGCGCGGGCCAAGCAGATCGCCGCGGCCAGCGCTCCCGGCGTGTGGGTTCAGCGCGAGAGCGGTGAATGGTATAAGAAGTAGAGTCAGATTGCAGCGGCCGTGAATCAGCGGCCGATCAGGCATTGATTCGACGAGGGGGATGGCTCACCTGTTTCGCCTACAAAGGTTCTCTTTCTTATGTTTTCATCCCATGCTTTTCCTCGGTTCGCCGCGATGGCGCTTTGTGCCGCGGCTTTTTTTGCGTCGCCCGTTCACGCCGCCGCGCCGGCCTTCGCTCCGGCGATCGTCTATGATTTTGGCGGCAAGTTCGACCGCTCGTTCAACCAGTCAGCGAGCGAAGGAGCGGAGAAGTTCAAAAAAGAAACGGGCATCGCCTTCCGTGAATTCGAAATCTCCAATGCGGCCCAGCGCGAACAAGCGCTTACCCAACTCGCGCGCCGCGGGGCGACGATCATTGTGGCCGTCGGTTTCACCCAAGCTTCGGCCGTAGAGAAGGTCGCGAAGCAGTTCCCGGCGGTGAAGTTCACGATCATCGATGCGACCGTCGATCTCCCCAACGTGCAATCGGTGAATTTCCGCGAGCAGGAATCTTCGTTTCTCTGCGGCATGGCGGCGGCGTTGGTTTCGAAGAGCGGTAAAATCGGTTTCGTCGGCGGCATGGATATTCCGCTGATCCGGAAATTCGCCCTCGGCTACGTGGAAGGCGCCAAGTTTGTGAATCCCAAGATCGAAGTTTTCCAGAACATGACGGGGACCACGCCCGCCGCGTGGGGCGATCCGACGAAAGGCGCGGAGCTCGCCAAGAGCCAGTTTGGGCGCGGGGCCGATGTGATTTTCCACGCGGCCGGCGCGACGGGCATCGGCGTGATGCAAGCGGCCAAAGACGCCGGCAAGCTGAGCATCGGCTGCGACAGTAACCAAAACTACCTGCATTCCGGCGGGCTCCTCACCTCGGCGGTGAAGGCGGTCAACGTCGCCGTGCACAAAACGTTTCTCGACGCGAAGAACGGCTCATGGCAGCCCGGCGGCATCGCCCTCGGTCTAGCGGAGGACGGGGTCGGCTACGCGCTCGACGAGCACAACCGGAAGCTCATCACGCCCGAAATTGAGGCGCGGTTGAACCAGGCTCGGGCGGACATCGTGAGCGGAAAAATCAAGGTCTCGGAATACAAGGCGCAGTGAGCGACGAAGCTGGGAGCGCGACCGCCCCGGGTCGCAACTCAGATGGCGCGGCCGGAGCCGCCCGTGCTCCCGCGCTTGAACTCCGCGCCATCGACAAACGGTTCGGCGCGGTGCGGGCGAATTGCGCCGTCTCGTTTGCGGTCGCGGCGGGCAGTATTCACGGACTGATCGGCGAGAATGGGGCGGGTAAATCGACGTTGATGAACATCATCTACGGCTTTCACCGCGCGGACGCGGGTGAGATTCTCGTGCACGGCAGGAAGGTGGAGATCACCTCGCCCCAAGCCGCGATTGCGGCGGGCATCGGGATGGTGCACCAGCACTTCATGCTCGTGGAGAATTTCACGGTGCTGGAGAACGTGATCCTGGGCGTCGAGGGTGGCGCTTTGCTGGCCGGCGGGTTGACGGCGGCGCGACGGGAGCTGGAGAAATTGGCCCGCGACTACGGTCTTGCGGTGCCGCTCGATGCGGTCGTGTTGGAGCTGTCGGTCGGATTGCAACAGCGGGTCGAGATCTTGAAGGCGCTTTATCGCGGGGCGGAGATTTTGATTCTCGACGAGCCGACGGCGGTGCTTGCGCCCCAAGAGGCGGATCAACTTTTTAAAATGCTCGGTCGGCTGCGCGAGCAGGGGAAAGCGGTCATTTTGGTCACCCACAAGCTCCGTGAAATCATGGCGATCACGGACCGCGTGACGGTCATGCGGCAGGGCGCGGTCGTGGCCGAGGTGATGACGAAGGAAACTTCGTCGCGCGGTCTCGCCGAAAAAATGGTGGGGCGGGCGGTGCTGATGCAGGTGGACAAATGCCCGGCGACGCCGGGGGAGGCATTGCTCGCGGTGACGGACCTCGAGGTGCGCGACCGGTTGGGCGTGCCGCGAGTCAAGGGCGTCAGTTTCGAGCTCCGCGCGGGTGAAATCGTCGGCGTAGCCGGCGTGGCGGGGAATGGTCAGTCGGAGTTGCTAGAGGCGCTGGCGGGCATTCGAGCGCCGAGCCGCGGGGAGATCCGTCTCGGCGGGCGCGAACTGGTGCGCGAGCAACTCGATGCTCGGGCGCGGCGGGCGCTGGGCTTGGCGCATGTGCCCGAAGACCGCCTGAGGCTGGGGGTCGTTGCGAGTTTTTCGGCCGAGGCGAATGCGATGCTCGGCTATCATGATCGGCTGCGTTACGGTCGGGGATTGTTTTTGGACGGGGCGGCAAGCTTGGCGGGTTGCGAGGCCAAGATGAAGGAATTCGACGTGCGCCCGGCGCAACCGGCGTTGCGCACTTCGGCGTTCTCCGGTGGCAACCAACAAAAACTCGTCCTGGCGCGGGAGATCGACGCGGACCCGAGTGTGCTGCTGGTCGGCCAGCCGACGCGCGGCGTGGACATCGGGGCGATCGAGTTCATCCACCGGCGTTTGATTGCGTTGCGCGACGCCGGAAAGGCATTGCTCGTGGTCTCGGTGGAGCTTGACGAGATCCTCGGGCTGGCGGACCGCATTTTGGTGATGAATGGCGGCGAGATTATGGGTGAGTTGGCGCGCGCCGAGGCGACGGAGGAGAAGATCGGGCTGATGATGGCCGGTGTCCGCGGGGAGGGAGGCGCATGAGCGCGCCCGGCACACTGCCGCGCTGGGCGGAACTGGGCTTGCTGCCGGTGATCAATCTGGTCGTCGCGCTGCTGATCTCGGGCGTCGTGATCAAGCTGCTTGGTGAAAGCCCGGTGACGGCGTTCAAGCTCATGGCGGCGGGATCGGTGGGGACGCAGGAGGGCATCGGTTACACGCTCTATTACGCGACGAATTTTATCTTCACCGGTCTGGCGGTCGCGGTCGCGTATCACGCCGGGCTATTCAACATCGGCGCCGAAGGTCAGGCGTACATCGGCGGGCTCGGCACGGGGCTCGTGTGCCTGTGGTTGGGGGCGTGGCCGTTTTGGGCGGTGCTGCCGCTGGCCGTGCTGGCGGGCGCGGGGTTCGGCGCGGTGTGGGCGTTTATCCCGGCCTACCTTCAGGCAAAACGGGGCAGCCACATCGTGATTACGACGATCATGTTCAATTTTATCGCCGCGTCGCTGATGACCTATCTCTTGGTGAACGTGCTGATCAAGCCGGGCCAGCAGTCGCCGGAGTCGCGGGAATTTGCGGTCAACGCCTGGATGCCTTCAGCGACGGACATGCTCGCGCGGGTGGGCGTCTCCTTTGCGGCGACGCCGCTCAACCTTGCGTTCGGTTTCGCTTTGGGTGCGGCGGTGCTGGTTTGGCTGTTGGTGTGGCGCACGCGCTGGGGCTACGCGTTGCGGGTCGCCGGCGAGAACCCAGCGGCGGCAGTCTATGCCGGGATCGCGCCGCCTCGGATCATTATGGGCGCGATGTTGCTGTCGGGCGCATTGGCGGGAGGTGTAGGGCTGAATGAGCTGATGGGTTCCCAGCACCGCATCTTGATGGATTTTCCGAGCGGAGCGGGGTTTGTCGGGATCGCGGTGGCGCTCATGGGGCGGAACCATCCGGCGGGGATCATGATCGCGGCGGTGCTCTTCGGCGCGCTGTATCAGGGCGGATCGCAACTCTCATTCGATCTGCCCAAGATCAACCGCGATCTGGTCGTCGTGATCCAAGGCCTCGTCATCCTGCTGTGCGGTGCGATGGAGAACGTGTTCAAGGCGCCGTTGGTGGCGCTGTTTGCCAAGCTTGGCGCAAAGCCAGGAGTCGGCTGATGGAAACCTACACGCTCATCGTTTTGCTGCTCGCAGCCACGATCCGGGTGGCGACGCCGTTGTTGTTGGCGGCGATCGCGGGGCTTTTTTCGGAGCGCGCGGGGGTGATCGATCTTGGGCTTGAGGGAAAAATGCTGGGTGCGGCGTTCGCCGCGGCGGCGGTTTCCGCGACGACGGGCTCGGTGTGGTTTGGGCTGGGTGCGGGGATCGCCACGGCGGTGTTTCTCGCGCTCCTGATCGGCTTCGCTTGCATCACGCACAAGGGCAACCAAGTCGTCGCGGGCATGGCGGTCACGATCATGGTGGTGGGGCTCGGTCCCACGCTCGGGCTCGCCTGGTTTGGGCTCGGGGGACAGACGCCGCAGCTCGACGGCGCGGGCCAACGTTTTATGGGCATCGCCTGGCCGGGCGCCGCGGCGGCGAAGGCAATGCCGTTTCCCGGATTGCTCTATTCGGAGCTGTTGAGCGGGCAGAACTTGATCGTGTATTTTGCGGCGGCTCTGGTGCCGCTGAGCGCGTGGATTTTTTACCGGACCCGATTCGGCCTGCGGCTGCGGGCGGTGGGTGAGAATCCGCACGCGGTCGATACGGCGGGCATTTCGGTCAACGGGCTGCGCTATCAGGCCGTCGTGATTTCCGGGGTGCTCTGCGGCGTGGCGGGAACGTATCTTTCGACGGCGGCGAGCTCCGGTTTCGTGCGCGACATGACGGCGGGCAAAGGCTACTTGGCGCTGGCGGCGTTGATTTTTGGCAAATGGAAACCGGTGCCCACGCTGGGCGCGTGCTTGTTGTTCGCCTTTACCGATGCGTTGGCGACGCGGCTGCAAGGGGTGGCGTTGCCGGTCGTGGGCGTGATCCCGGTGCAGTTCATTTTGGCGCTGCCCTACGTGCTCACGGTGTGGTTGCTCGCCGGCTTTGTCGGCAAAGCGGTTGCGCCGCGGGCGATCGGCGTGCCTTACTCCAAAGAAAAATGAACTCCGCCGACAGCGTTCAGTTTCGCCTAGCCCGACACCTTGCTCGGAAACCCGATGTGGCACGGGCAGTGTTTGTGGCGGCAAACGCCACCGTGGTGGGTGATGTGGTGCTCGGACCTTCGAGCAGCGTTTTCTACGGCGCGGTGTTGCGCGGTGATATTCAGGAAATCCGGATCGGCGAAGGGACCAACATTCAGGACAACGCCGTGGTGCATCTCGCCGATGCGCACGGGGTGCAGATCGGGGCGTGGTGCACGATCGGCCACGCGGCAATCATCCACGCCTGCACAATCGAGGACGAGTGCCTGATCGGCATGGGCGCGACGGTGCTCGATGGCGCGCGGATCGGGGCGCGGAGCATGGTCGGGGCAAACTCGCTCGTGCCCCAGCGTTTCACGTGTCCGCCGGGGTCGATGGTTTACGGCTCGCCGGCGAAGGTGGTGCGGCCATTGACGGAGGCCGAGCAACAAAGCCTGAAGCCGTGGGCGGAAAAATATATCGCGGTCGCCAAGGCGCACGCCGAGCTGGAGCGGAAGTAGAGGACGTAAGGCAAGTAGGGCGAGATCTTCCAGCCGTCCTCCGCTCAGATATAGACGCACGGCGGTAACGCGGAGGGCGCGTCGAAGGCCTAGCTCTACTTTTTTTCCAGCTCGAAGAAGGTGTAACGGAAATGGGCGTCGCGGCTTTCGCGCCGGGTGAGCTCGTGCCACGGCAGGTGCCGCCACTCAGGGAAGAACGTGTCACCCTCTACGTCGGCGTGGATGAGCGTGAGCGAAAGGCGAAGAGGTCGGTGGTAGGCGAGGGCCTCGGCGTAGATCCGTTCGCCGCCGCAGATCATGATCTCGCCCGGCAGCGAGTCAGCGATGGTAAGGGCCTCAGGGAGTGAAACGGCGACTCGGACGCCCGTTTGGGCGAGGGCGGGGTTGCGCGTGATGACGACGGGCTGGCGGCCATCGGCCCGCGCGTCAGGCCAAGTTTGGTAGCAGACGCGCCCGAGGACGACGATCTGACCGGCGGTGCCGCGGTGGAAGTGGGCGGTATCCTCTGCGATGCGCCACGGGAGCTGGCCGGCACGGCCGATGACGCGGTTTTCAGCGCAGGCAACGATGAGGTGGAGAGGCTTGGGCACGGACACAGGCCGAGGAAAGGGAAACGGCAGGAAGTTACACGCCAAAGAAGCGATGGCGTCGTCGATTCTGGGCGTGTCTTCCGCGCGTTTTTTTCGTTCGCTGACGTCATGAAAATCGGTGTCCCCAAGGAAATTAAGATCGGTGAAACCCGGGTGTCGATGACCCCCAGCCTGTGTCGGCGCTGCGTCGCGCTTGGCGGCGAAGTGTTGGTGCAAAAGTCGGCCGGTACTACAGCGGGATTCACTGACGCCGAATATCGGGCGGCCGGCGCAATGGTGGTCGCATCGGCGGCGGCAGTCTGGGCGGCGGCGGATCTCATTTTGAAGGTGAAGGAGCCCTTGCCGGCGGAGTATGGTCGGCTGCGGACGGGCCAGATGTTGTTCACGTATCTGCATCTCGCCGCGGGACCGGAGTTGGCGAAGGTGCTGTTGAAGAAAAAAATTCTGGGCATTTCGTATGAGACGGTCGAAGGGAACGACGGCTCGTTTCCGTTGCTCAAGCCGATGTCGCAGATCGCTGGACGGCTCGCGATTCAGGTGGGCGCGTATTTTCTCCAATCGCAGCATGGTGGTTCGGGCGTGTTGCTCGGCGGCATTCCCGGAACGATGCCGGGGCATGTGGTCGTCGTGGGCGCGGGCAACTCGGGCGCGCACGCGGTGCAGATGGCGGCGGGCATGGGGGCGCGCGTCACGGTGCTCGACCTCGACCCGCGCAAACTCGAGGCGCTCGATTCCGAGTATCGCGGGCGGGTGGTCACGTTGATGTCGAATCCGGCGAATCTGGAGGCGAGTGTAGCCGACGCGGATTTGTTGATCGGGGCGGTGCTGATCCCGGCGGCGAAGGCGCCGGTGGTGGTGTCAAAAAAGATGGTCGCGCAGATGCGGCCGGGCAGCGTGATCGTGGACATCGCGATCGATCAGGGTGGTTGCGTGGAGACAATCCGCTCCACCTCGCACGAGGAGCCGGTTTACAAGCAGCACGGGGTGATCCACTACGCCGTGCCGAACATGCCGGCGCTGGTGGGCCGCACGTCGACGCTCGGGCTGACGCAGGCGACGGAGCCTTTTGTGGCGACGCTGGTGCAGAAAGGGGTGGAGCGCGCTCTGGCCGAGCATCCGGGGCTCGCCAAAGGCGTGAACACCCGCGAGGGCAAAATCGTCTACGGCGCGGTGGCGAAGGCGCTGGGGTTTGATTAAAATTGGATGCACGCCCCGCTCTTAATTGTAGCCGTTTTGGGAGCGATCGTCGTCGCGCTTATTATCGCCCCGTCGCGCCACCAGAGAAAAAATCTACCTCGGGGTGGAAAAAAAGGGGGCGTCTGTGGCGGTGATTTGGAGACCGGCGGCGACCCACGTTGGCGGCGAGAAATGGAGTTTATGTGCTTACTTCTGAAATTGGCGGTTTTGTTGTTGTTTGGCCTTTCGCTCCAAGCCCAATCGATCCCGGCCGGGCCGGCGCAGTTTATCGCGTCGAACGACGGCGAACCGATCACGGTCTTCACCTACAAACCGCCGACTTATCGGGGCGGGCCGCTCTTTGTGATTTGCCACGGCGTCGGTCGCAACGCGGAGGAATATAGGAATTTTGCGATCACGCTCGCGGAGCGTTTTGGTGTCATCGTGGCGGCGCCACTGTTCGACCGGGAGCGTTACCCGTCGGCGCGGTATCAACGCGGGGGGCTTTTAAACGCCGAGGGTGTCGTGCAGCCGCGCGAAGCTTGGACCTATGCGGCGATTCCCCGGATCGTGGCGGAAGTGCGGGCGAAAGAAGGCGCGGCGACGTTGCCGTATTTTTTGATCGGTCACTCGGCGGGCGGGCAATTTCTCGTGCGAATGGCGGCGTTTTTTCCGGGCGAGACCGAGCGGATCGTGGCTGCGAATCCGGGTTCGCACCTGTTTCCGATGCGGGATCAAAATTTTGGTTATGGTTTCGGCGGGCTGCCGGCGGAGTTGAGCGATGACGAGGTGATCCGGCGCTACCTGGCGGCGCCGCTGACGATTTTTTTGGGGACGGCGGACAACACGCCCGAAAACAGCTTTGACGACAGCCCGGCGGGAATGCGCCAAGGGCCGAACCGGCTGGCGCGGGGCCGGGCGTGTTTCGCGGAGGCGCAACGCCTCGCGCGGGAGCGCGGCTGGGCGTTCAATTGGCGCAAGGTTGAGACCCCCGGTATCGGTCACGCGGCCGCATTCATGTTCGCGGCGAAGGAAGCCGAGGACGCGATCTTCGGCGCGGCCAAAAAATAAGGTCGGTCCACGGGGACCGACCGAATGAAGGGAGTGCGGCCGGGGGAGGCCGTGTTGCCGAAGCGATCAGGCTGCGACGATCGTGATGCTCTCGACGCCGACGCGCTCGATGGGCGTGCTCTTCTCGCCGCCGCCGCCGGATTTGGTGGGGACGGTCGCGAGTTTTTCGAGGACGTCGTCTCCGGCGATCACCGTCCCGAAGGCGGTGTATTGGCGGTCGAGGAACTTCGCGTCGCCGTGGCAGATGAAAAATTGCGAGCCGGCCGAATCGGGGCTGGAAGAGCGGGCCATTGAGAGGACGCCGCGCACGTGGGGCTTGGCGTTGAACTCCGCTTTGATCTGCCAGCCGGGACCGCCGGTGCCGGGCATACCTTTTTCGCCGCCCTTGGTGTTGGGGCAACCGCCCTGGACCATGAAGCCCTTGATGATGCGATGAAAAGCGGTGCCGTCATAAAAACCGGCGCGGGCGAGTTTCTTGAAGTTTTCAACCGTCTTGGGGGCGACGTCGGGCCAGAACGCGACGGTCAATTCGCCGTAGGCGGTCTTGATGATGGCGTTTTCTTGGGCGGGAGTGGTGGTGCTCATTTGGATAAAGGCGGAGCGAACCGGGAGCGTTTCTGAGCGGCAAGAACCAATTTGCCCGTGGCTCGCGACCTGCTTTAGTTGCGGCATGATTACCCTCTTCCGTGCGATTTTGGTGATCGGCTTTGCCATGACCTCGCTGGCGGCGGCGGAGCCGATCCGGCCTAAAGTTGTCGTAGTGGCGATGTTTGAGGCGGGAGCGGACATTGGCGACCGGCCGGGTGAGTTTCAATATTGGGTCGAGCGTGAAAAGCTGACGCAGGTGCTGCCTTTTCCGCAGGGTTTTCGGGACCTGCGCACGAACGCGGACGGCAGTGTGTTGGGCGTGGTGACCGGCGTCGGCACGGCGAGGAGCGCGGCGACGATCATGGCGCTGGGACTCGATCCGCGGTTTGATCTTTCCAAAAGCTATTGGCTCGTCGCGGGGATCGCGGGCATCGATCCGGCGGACGGACCACTTGGCGCGGCGGTGTGGGCGGAGTGGGTGGTTGACGGTGATCTCGGGCATGAGATCGATGCGCGCGAAATCCCGGCGGGCTGGACGACGGGATACATCCCGTTGCGGAAAAAAGAGCCTTATCAACTGCCGGCCGATCGCAGCGAGGGTGAGGCCTATCGGCTGCAACCGGGTTTGGTGGAGTGGGCTTATCGGCTGACGAAAGACGTGAGCCTCGGCGACACTGAGCCGATGCAGAAGCGGCGCGCGCTCTACACGGGATTCCCCAAGGCCCAACGTCCGCCGGTCGTGATGAAGGGCGACACTCTTTCCGCGATGACCTACTGGCACGGGAAGCACCTGAACCGTTGGGCCAATGATTGGGTGAAGTATTTTAGCGACGGGGCGGGCAACTACGTGACGACGGCGATGGAGGATACGGGGACGTTGCAATCGCTCACGTTTTTAGATCGGGCGAAACGCGTCGATGTGAAGCGGGTGCTGGTGCTGCGCACGGCGAGCAATTTTGATATGCAACCGGCGGGCGGCGACGCGGCGGAGAGCTTGAGCGGGGAGAAACTTGGACCGGGCTACTCGGCCTATTTGCCGTCGCTCGAAGCGGCGCATCGCGTGGGCAGCGTGGTCGTGCACGAACTCGTGCGGGACTGGTCGAAGTATGAGTCCACTTTGCCGGCGGCAAAGTGAGCGGACGGCGGAGTGGGCGAGGCAATCCAGCTAAAATGCCAGATGGATGGCCACGTCGCTGCGCTCCTCGCCATGACAAACCGCGTGCATCGGCTCCTGCACCCAACGGCCCGACGTTGGTCCTGCTCTCGCAATGACAAACGTCTAGAAATTAAGGGGCGTTGGTGTAACCGGAATTGAAGTCGACTGACTCGCGGATCGCGTGGCACGGGCCTCTTGCCCGGTCGCCTCCGATCCTATGGGCGGGAAGCCCATGCCACTTCGATCGCTGACTTCACTTCCAGTTACACCCACGGCGGGCACGGTTCGGTGATCCTAATTTTTTCCGCCGGCGTTTGGATTTCCCCTCTGCATCAGTGTCCACTCGGGTTCATCCGTGGTTTCCTACCGCATCCTTCCGGCTCAAGGGCAGCGTCGATCGTAACGGCGCTGCCGGTTGAAACCATCCACGGAAAGCGCAGGATCAGGGCAGCCTGCCGCATGCGGACTCGATTCAGTTAAACTCGGCGTCAATGAATTCGCAGAAATAGTGGATCAAAAAGAGATGAGCTTCCTGGGTGGAAGGGCCGTGGTTGCCGGGGACGATGAGATCGACGGTGGCGAGTCCCCGGGCTTTGCCGCCGCCGCGGCCGAGGAAGGCAATGCTGGGCAAGCCAAGGCGCTTCGCTTCGGCGAGGGCGGCAAGAATGTTGGCGGAGTTGCCGCTCGTGGTCAGCACGATCAGCAAGTCGCCCGGACGGGCGAAGCCGGCGACTTGGCGCGAGAACGCTTGTTCGTAGCCGTAATCGTTGCCGACGCAGGTGAGCAGAGAGCCGTCAGCGGAAAGGGCGATCGCGGGGAGGGCGCGGCGATCCTTGGCGTAGCGGCCGACGAGTTCGGTGGAGAAGTGGGCGGCCTCGGCGGCGCTGCCGCCGTTGCCGCAGATGAGCAACTTTCCGCCGCCGCGAAGGGTCTGGAGAATGAGGCCGGTCGCCGCGTCGATCTCGGCTTGGATCGCCGGCAGCGAGTTGAGCGTGGCGTTGGTTTGCGCGAGGGCGGCGGCCAAATTCATTAAAACGAAGGTGCGAGTAGCGCGCGGCGGGTAGCGAGGAGAAAAACGGCGCAAACGATGCTCGCTACCCGCTGCCCGCCATCCACTAATTTTTCCTCCATGCGCCTGCGCACGCTCACTCTCCGGCATTTTCGCAATGTGGCGTTTGCGCGCATCGAGTGCGAGGGCAGGCGGCAGTTTTTCGTGGGGGCGAACGGGCAGGGAAAAACAAATCTGCTCGAGGCGGCGGGGTTCCTGACGGCGGCCCGATCGTTTCGGACGACGGACAGCGCGACGCTGCTCATGCACGGGCAAACGACCGCCGCGGTGGCCTGCACGGTGGAGCATCCGCAGCTTGGCGAGACGCAGATCACGATCAAGGTCCACCGGCACAACAAAGAAATCTGGTGCGATCAGGCGCGGGTGATGCGACTGGTGGACTACCTCGGGAAGTTTCCGACCGTGGTGTTTTCGTCGCAGGATTTGCAGTTGGTGCGCGGGGCGCCGGCGGCCCGGCGACGTTGGTTGGACCTCACCTTGGCCGCGATGAACGGAGTGTATCTGCAGGCGCTGCAGACTTACACCCGGGCGCTGGCGGAGCGGAATGCGTTGCTTAAAAAAGGGGGAGCGGTGGGGGCGCAATTGGAAGCTTTTGAAAAAGTGCTGGCGCCGGCGGCGGCGGAATTGATCGCGCAGCGCACGGCAGGTTTGAACCAACTAGGGGCGAGTGTGGCCGAGGCTTATGGCCGGCTGTGTGACGCCGGGGAAAAGGCGGCGCTGATCTATGAGCCGGACGTCGCCGAGGCCTCGGCCGAGGCGTTGCTGGCGCGGTGGGAGTCGGGTCGCGCGCGCGATCTCCAGCTGCGTTCGACGACCACGGGGCCGCACCGGGATGATTTTGCGCTGAAAGTGGCGGACCAAGTCGCGAAAGACTTTGGCTCGGAGGGACAGCAACGCTCGCTGGTGCTGGCTTTGCGCTTGGCGCAGGCGGCGTGGTTTCACGCGAAGAGCGGGATGAGGCCGGTGTTGCTGGCGGACGACGTTCTGGGGGAACTCGATCCGGGGCGGCGGCGTAAATTTTGGGCTATGATCGACGCCGATTCACAGGTGCTGGCGACTGGCACGAGCCTGCCGGATGCGGAGCTGGGGACGTGGCAGATCTTTCGGGTCAAGAATGGAGATTTTCAACCGGAGGCACAGGTTTGAGTCTCACTCCCGAACAGTGGGTACTCGCGGTGGTGGCGGCGCTGCTGGTGGGCGTGGCGAAGACGGGGATCGCGGGGATCGGGATGTTGTTTGTGGTAATTTTTGCGCAGATTTTGCCCGCGAAACAGGCGACCGGGCTGGTCCTGCCCCTGCTGTGTTTCGGGGATCTAGTCGCGGTCGCGGCTTACCGGCAGCATGCCGCGTGGCGGCACGTGTGGCGGCTTTTTCCCTGGACGGCGTTGGGCGTAGTGGTCGGCTATTTTGTCCTGAGCCGGATCGGCGATCAGGACATGCGGCAACTGATCGGCGGGATTGTGGTGACGTTGGTGGCGGTGCATCTGTTCCGGCGGTGGCGGGCGCGCGGGAAACCGACGACGCCGGGCGAAGCGGAGGCGGCGCACCCGATCTGGTTCGCGCCGGTGATCGGAATTTTGGCGGGGTTTACGACGCTGGTGGCGAATGCGGCGGGGCCGTTGATGGCGGTGTATCTGTTGGCGATGCGGCTGCCGAAGTTGGAATACGTGGGGACAGCGGCGGTATTTTTTCTTCTACTCAATCTCTTTAAAGTGCCGTTCATGGTGAGTCTCGGGCTAATCACCCAGCCGAGTTTTGCGCTCAACCTCTGGCTGGCGCCGGCGGTCTTGGCGGGGGCGCTGGCGGGGCGAAAGATTCTGCCGCTGATCAACCAAAAGATGTTTGAGAATTTGGCGTTGTTTTTCTCGGCGGCGGCGGGTTTGCGGCTTTTATTCTGACTATGGCGCGCATGACAGTGAGGGAAATGTGGGCGGCGAAACTGGCCGGGAAAGCCGTGCCCGCGACGGCGCATTCGGGGGTCAACGAGGCACAGGTGGGCGCCGGGTTTGGGCGCAAGGTGCCCTTCGTCGGGGTGGTGATGGGGATCGATCCTTCGCTGCGCGGCACCGGGCTTGCGCTGGTTGAGTTCACGGTGGGCCGGGGGCCGCTGTTGCTCAGGTGTCAGACGGTGAAGGTGCATCCGAAGCGGCCGATGGCCGAGGCGCTGGCCGAGATTCATCGGGCGGTGACCGCGATGATCACGGGAGCGGGCGTGCGGCATGTCGCGATGGAGCAGACGATCTTCGTGCAAAATTTCCAGACGGCGCAGATTCTGGGCGCGGCGCGCGGGGCCGCGATGGCGGCGGCGGCGTTGCATGAACTGCCGATTTTTGAATATGCGCCGTTGCGCGTGAAACAGGCGGTCGTGGGCGCGGGCCGCGCGAGCAAGGAGCAGATGGCCCGCACGGTCATGGCGATGCTTGGTCACGGGCGCACGTTGGCCTTTGACGAAGCGGATGCGGCGGGCGTGGCCTTATGCCACGCGTTTACCTGGCGGGAATAAGCGAATGGCCGCGGGCGTCAGCCGACTACGGCCTTGATCGCGCGACCGAGATCGGCGACGCGGTAAGGTTTGGGCAGGTAGCCGCAGAAGCCCAAGTCGAGGTAACGCTGGACCATTTCGTCGTTGTCGTAGCCGCTGGAGACGATGGCGCGGACTTCGGGGTCGAGCTTTTTGAGTTCGCGGAAACAGGTTTCGCCATCCATGCCCCCGATGATGGTGAGATCCATGACGACCGCGTCGTAGGGACGGCCGATATTGAGGTAGCGCTCGTAGAAAGTGATCGCTTCTTCGCCATGCTTCGCGAGGTCGAACTTGTATTCGAGACGGGTTAACATCGTGGCGGTCAGCGCCGAGATTTTTTCGTCGCCAGCCATGAACAGGATGCGACCGGTGCCAAAACGAAGGGACGCCGCTTTGCGGGTCTGGAGCTCGACGGGGCAGTTGGCGCGGGGCAGGTAAATCGTGAAAACGGTGCCGACGCCGAGGCTGGAGTCGACGCCGATGACGCCCCCATATTTTTGGACAATCAAACGGACGGTCGCAAGGCCGAGACCGGTGCCGTGTTTCTTGGTGGTAAAAAAAGGGGCCCAGATGCTCTCAAGATACTCGGGCTTGATGCCAGAGCCGTTGTCGCGGGATTCGAACTCGACGTAGTCGCCGGCGGGGAGTCCGGGGATTTGCTCGGCCGCCACGGTGACGTTGCGGGCGCATAGTTTGACGCGGGCGGCGTGGGGCGCGGGCGGCATCGCCTGCAGGGCGTTGATGACGAGGTTTTGAAACACTTGGAGGATCTGGGCGCGGTCGACCAGAATCGGGTCGGTCGAGGGAGCGACTTCGACGGAGACGACCGCGACCGAACCGGCGCTAGCGATTTTAACGGCATCATCGAGGATCTCTTTGACGGTGACGACGGTTTGGACGCCGGTGCCGCCTTTGGAGAATAGCAGCAGTTGCTTGGTCAGGCCCTTGGCGGTGAGACAGGCTTGCTCGGAATCGCCGAGGGCGGAATTATCGCGGTGGTCTTTCGCGAGAGACACGCCGCCAAGGATCGTGGTGAGAAGATTGTTGAAATCGTGGGCAATACCGCCGGCGAGCAGACCAAGCGATTCAAAGCGGTTGGCTTTGACGAGTTCGTCGGGCGTGAGGGTGAGCTCGTCGGGGTCGCGGAACACGACGATGGCACCCCGGGGCTTGTGGTCGGGGCCGTAGGAGGCGCGGGCGGTCCAGACAATGGGCACGGCCGCGGCGGAACCATCGGAGAATATGAGCGAATGTTCTACGATCAGCGGTAGCGGATTTTCGGCCGCGATGGCGCGCTCGATCGGGTCATCGCCGGGTCGGCCGCTTAAGCGGTTCACCAAGCGGAACCCATCGGCGAGCGGAGTGCCGATCAGGGTTGCGGCAGTGCCCCGCAGGAGGCGGGCGGCGGCGGGATTGGCGAAAAGAATTTTGCCCTGGGGGTCGGTGACGAGAATTGCCTCGGCCATGGTGGCGAACGCCTCGGTGACAAAAGCTTCGTCCAAAGCGGCTCCGGAGCGGGTTGCGGTCGGAGCCGAGGGGGAGCTGGGCAAGGCGAGGGCTGCGTCTTCGGGGAGTTTACAGATGAAGCCGATGATGCGGACGAGATCGCGTTTGCGGCTGAGGATGCGGTGGGCGCCCAAAAGAACCGGCACGAGTCCGCCGTCGGCGGAGCGTAGCTTGGCGGGTTCGACAAATGTGGTGTAGCCGGGAGCGCGATTGAGGAACCACGTCTCGAGGCCGGCGGCGGCTTCGCCGATCGGCAGACTCCGACCGAAGCTTGCGACGGGATTTGCCTGAGCAGTCGCGGCGTCGTGGCCCAGCAGGCGGCACCATCCTTCGGAGAGCCAGTGGCTCTCGTGGGCGAAATCGAACTCGAACGCGCCGAGCGGTCCGTTGGCGCCCCCGAGGTCTTGGAGCCGAGCGTCGTTGGTCAGGCTGGCTTCCTCCAGTTCGCGGCGTTCGGTGACGTCGAGGCAGAAACCGGTAACGCGTTCGAATTCGCCGGCGGCGCCGACGTGTTGGAGGCCGATGCATTGCAGCCAAACGTAATCTCCGCGTTGGTGTTGCATGCGAAATTCGACGTTTATGCGCCGGATGCCGGCAGGGTGTTTGCGTCCAAGGAAAAACGGGGCCGCATCGGAATCCTCGGGGTGGATGGCTTTGCCCCACGTTTCCTGATGGTTGGGCAGTTCGGCATCGACGTAACCCAAAAGCTTTTTCCAAGCAGCCGAATAGAAGATGCGATCGGCCTTGAAATTCAGGTCGAAGAAACCGGCGACGTTGTGCTCAAGCAGCAGGCTAAGCCCGTCGTCGCGAGTGGCGGGGTTGGCCGAGGCGACCGGGGGATTTTGGACGCCGCGATGTAACCGGCAGCAGCGCCCAATGCGGGCTCCAGCCTTACGAGTTGGTTGAAGGGGGCGCCCTCGCGGGGTTGGATGCCAAAGGTTGCGCCGCGATCAAGCGTGGTGGCGAGCACGACTTCCCACTGGGCTTCGAGCCCGTCGGCACCCTCGGATACGACTTCGAAGTAGAAGAGTGACGAAAAGGCTTCCCCGATCAGCTCAGATTCAGGGACCTGCCAAAGAGTGTGGGCCGAGGCATTGGCGGCGATGATGAGGCCCTTCGGGTCGACCAGCAGCACCGCCGTCGCGGCCGGTTTCCCGGCATTTGCGGCGTCGGCGAGTTGGGTGGAGGGAATGGCGCTCACATCTAAGATTTTTTCGGATGCGACCAGTTGTATCGGAGTTTGGCGAGAAAATCGAAAGCGACCAAAGAACCGCGTCAGGGATTTAACCAACGGCTCGAATTTTCCCGGGTCAAATCGCGGGATTGAGCCGGGGAGATTATTTCAGGGGCTGACCTTACCTCGGAAAACTTCCGGCGGTTTTGCATTGCCGCCTGAATGGCGGCGCGGCGGTGTTTGGAGTCCTTATTTTTCCATGAATTCACCGCGTAAACCCGTCTTGTTGATCATCCGTGATGGTTGGGGAAAGAATCCCCACTCCGAGCAGAATCCGTCCAACGCGGTCTACTTAGCGAAGAAAGCCTGCGATGATGCGTTGCAGGCGAAGTATCCGCACACCCTCGTTTCGGCGAGCGGTCTCGATGTGGGGCTGCCCGACGGGCAGATGGGTAACTCCGAAGTGGGGCACGAAAACATCGGCGCGGGCCGGATCGTGGATCAGGAACTCGTGCGGTTGAACAAACTGTTTTCGGAGAAACAGCTCGCGGGCAACCCGGTGTGGCAGGCGTCGGTCGCGCGGGTGAAGGCGTCGTCGGCGGCGAAGTTGCACGTGATGGGCATCGTGTCCGATGGCGGGGTTCACGGAATGCTCGAGCATCTCTACGGGATTTTGCAGCAGGCGAAGGACGACGGGCTGACGAAGGCGCAGGTGTTCATCCATGGCTTCACGGACGGCCGCGATACGGCGCCGCAGAGCGGGTTGGCTTTTGTCGAGCAAGTGGAGGCGAAGTGCCGCCAGCTCGGGGTCGGCACGATCGCGACGATTTGCGGCCGCTTTTGGGCGATGGACCGCGACAACCGCTGGGAGCGCGTGCAAAAGGCCTACGACATGTTGACGGGCAAGCGGGCGCTGGCGACGGCGACGTGTGCGGCCGACGCCATCCGGAGTTATTATGTGAATCCGCTCAGCCCGACGCAAAATGGGGATGAATTTGTGCCGGCAACCTGGATCGTGGGCGCGGACGGCAAGCCGCTGGCGACCTTTGCGAATGGCGACGCGGTGTTGTTCTACAACTACCGGGGCGACCGACCGCGTGAGATCACCCGGGCGTTCGTGATGGCTGACTTCAATGAGTTCGACCGCGGGGCGAAGCTCGATCTCTACTTTGCGACGATGACGGAGTATGAAAAAGGCCTGCCGGTTCACATCGTTTCGGGCAAACCGGCGAAGTTGAAGAACATCCTCGGCGAAGTCGTGAGTGCGGCCGGGATCGGGCAGTTTCGCTGCGCCGAAACGGAGAAGAATCCGCACGTCACTTTTTTCTTCAACAACTACCGTGGCGAACCGTTTCCTGGTGAAGACCGCGCCTGTCCGGCGAGTCCGAAGGTGGCGACCTACGATCTGCAGCCGGAGATGTCGGCGACCCAAGTGACGGCCGAAGCGAAGGCGGCGATTTTGTCCGGGAACTACGGATTCATCGCGGTGAATTATGCTAACCCCGACATGGTGGGGCACACCGGCTCTTTGCCCGCGACGATCAAGGCAGTCGAAGCGACCGATGCCGGGGTGGGCGAATTGCTCGCCGCGATCGCGCAAGTCGGCGGCAAGGCGGTCGTGTGTGCGGACCATGGAAATGCCGAGCAGATGTGGGACCCGATAACACACGGGCCGCACACGGCGCACACGCTCAATCTCGTCGAAGTCTTTGCGGTGGGCGAGGGCTTGGTCGCGGGTAAAACCAAGATGCGTACCGGTGGCCGGCTCGGCGACATCGCGCCGACGGTGTTGCACCTGATGGGGCTGCCCAAGCCGTCGGAAATGACCGGGGCGAGCTTGGTGCTCGAGTGAGCGTCTCACTCGGTCGCTGCGTCTCAAAATCTGTTTGCCCCGTCGTTCACGGCGAGGCTCTCTCTCTTTTTTGCCCGCCCAACATTCGCCTATGAAACGCTCTCACCACTGTGCCCAGCTTACCCCGGCCGAACTCGGCGCGACCGTCTCGTTGCTGGGCTGGGTTGACTCAATCCGCGACCACGGCGGCATCCTCTTTATCGACCTGCGCGACCGCAAAGGCATCACGCAGGTGATGTTCGATCCGAAGGCCAACGCGACCGTCGGCGAGCGGGCGGCGCAGCTCAAGCCGGAGTCCGTGATTGGTATTTCCGGCAGGGTAGTGGCCCGCCCTGAAGGCACCGTAAACGCGGCGTTGCCCACCGGTGGGATTGAAGTCGAGGCCACCGAGCTGACGATTCACAATGTCGCGGACACGCCGCCGTTCCCGCTCGATGATGTTGGCGGCGACAAGGTGAACGAAGATCTGCGCCTGACGTATCGTTATCTTGATCTGCGCCGGCCAAAAATGCGGAAGAATCTCCAGGTGCGCCATAAGGCGGCCAAGTCCATCCGCGATTATTTCGATGCCCAGGAGTTCATCGAGGTCGAGACTCCGGCGCTCTTCAAGAGCACGCCGGAAGGCGCGCGTGAGTATCTCGTGCCGTCGCGAATCCATGCCGGTCAGTTTTACGCGCTGTCGCAGTCACCCCAGCAATTTAAGCAAATCTTGATGGTGGCCGGGGTGGAGAAGTATTTCCAAATCGCGCGCTGTTTCCGCGACGAGGACCTGCGGTCGGACCGCCAGATGGAGTTCACGCAAGTGGATGTCGAAGCGTCGTTCGTGACGCGCGAGGACATCTACGCACTGTTCGAGGGGATGTTGACGAAGCTCTGGAAAGATGTGCTGGGGACCGAGATTCAGACGCCATTTCTCCGGATGCCGTTTCACGAGGCGATGAACCGATTTGGCGTGGAC
Organism: Opitutus sp. GAS368; assembly: GCA_945882935.1. GTDB lineage: Bacteria > Verrucomicrobiota > Verrucomicrobiia > Opitutales > Opitutaceae > Tous-C4FEB. The sequence goes on along the minus strand of CAMCWW010000014.1, from coordinate 8,856 downwards.
AAGCCCGACGTGCGCTTCGGCCTCGAGCTTATGGATTTCACCGAGCTCTTTAAAACCTCCGGTTTCAAAGTCTTCGCCTCGACGGCTGCCAGCGGCGGCGCAATCAAGGCGATCAACGCGAAGGGGCTCGCTGATCTTACGCAGGGTGAACTCAAGGCCTTGGAAGAGATCGCCAAATCGCTCGGCGCGAAAGGTCTCGCCTTCATCAAAGTCGAGGGCGGCGAGTGGAAATCTCCGATCGTAAAGTTTTTTTCGGAAGCCGAGAAGGCGGCTCTGACGACGCAGCTTGAAGTGGGTGAGGGCGACATGATTTTCTTCGCGGCAGCGCCGTGGGAAAAAGCCTGTGCGATTCTGGGGCGGATCCGACTCGAGGCGGCGCAGTTGCTGGTAAAGCGCGGCAAGATGACCATTCGCCACGATGACTGGAAATTTTTGTGGGTGATCGATTTCCCGCTGATGAGTCATGACGAGGCGGAGAATCGTTACGTGGCGACGCACCATCCGTTCACCGCGCCGGTGCCGGAGGATGCCGCCTACCTCGACAGCGATCCGAAAAAGGTCCGAGGGCAGCACTATGATGTGGTTCTAAACGGGATGGAGCTCGGCGGCGGCTCGATCCGCATTCACAATCCTGCGATGCAGAAGAAGATTTTTGAGGACGTGCTCAAGATCCCGGCGGATGTGGTGGAGAGCCGGTTCGGCTACATGTTGAAGGCGTTTACCTACGGCGCGCCGCCCCATGGCGGTATCGCCTTCGGACTCGACCGCATGTGCGCGCTGCTGTGCGGCACGACGAGTATTCGCGACGTGATCGCTTTCCCGAAGACCCAAAAAGGGCAGGACCTCATGGCCCAGAGCCCGACGCCGGTGACCGCCAAGCAATTGAAGGAACTCCACATCGCGACCGTGATGCCCGAGTGAGGCTCCGGCAGGTTATTTGGTTTCATTGGCACACCCTCTGCTTAGTGAGGGATCGAGCTGCGCTCGAAAGCGCGCGCGGCGAAGTCACGATGTCACCTGCGTCAGCCATCCGTCCAAACTATCACTTCGGCGACCAGCTCGCGTTCAACGCGGGCTTGCGCTGAAATCCCCTCAGCCCTAACCAAAGCCGATCTCGAACAACACCTGCATGAAACTCATCATCGCCATCATCAAGCCGTTCAAACTGGAAGAGGTAAAAGAAGCCCTCGCCGAGGCCGGCATCGAGGGAATGACTGTGACCGAAGTCAAAGGCTTCGGCCGCCAGAAAGGGCACACCGAGATTTATCGCGGCAGCGAATACACCGTGGACTTTCTCCCGAAGGTGAAAATCGAGATTGCGGTGGCGGATGACATGGCGGCCAAGGCCGTCGACGCGGTGGTAAAATCGGCGAAGACCGGGAAAATCGGCGATGGTAAGGTGTTTGTCCTCCCGCTTGAAGATGTGGTTCGGATCCGGACCGACGAGCGCGGGGAGTCGGCGGTCTGATTCGCTCCTCGTTTTATTTTTGAGCCGGCCTTCCTCGGAAAGCCGGCTTTTTTGTGGGGTGGATTGACGTGGTTCTAGCCGGAGACAGGCGATCGCGGCGGAGAAAGCGGCGCAGCTGCTACCGAGGGACGTGAGGCGGCCTGTTTTTGCGATGATCGCTTCGGCGAAAAAGAGTGGCGTTGCGACCGGGACGCCGGGCACCGTCTGGCGTAACGATGGACTATCTCCCGCTGATTGACCGGAGCCGCACGCTCTACAAACGCTCGGATGTGACGCCGATTTTTGCGCAGCCGGCGGCGTTTGCGCGGTTGGTCGAGGATCTTGTGCGACCGTTTGAGGGCGAGCGGGTGCAACTCGTGGCGGGGCTTGACGCGCTGGGATTTATTTTGGGCACGGCGATGGCGTTGAAACTGGACGCGGGATTTTTGCCGATTCGGAAAGGTGGGAAACTGCCCGTGCGGCATGACCGCGAATCGGCGGTGGATTACCAGGGCAAAGAAAAGATTCTCGAGCTGCGCTTGAATCCGTTTCCGGCGGGCACCCGGGTGCTGTTGGCGGACGACTGGATCGAGACCGGGGCGCAGGCGCGGGCGGCGATTGCTTTGATCGAACGGGCGGGCGGCGTGATCGTGGGAATCGCGGCGGTGGGGTTCAGGCGGAATGAGCGGACGGCGGGATTGTGGGCGAACTACCGCGGTCACGGCGTGTGGCCGGAGCAGGTGTGACGTGTCCGGCGCGAGTGAGGACCGCAAGAAGCGTGGCGAGGGCGCGGCGTCCGGCGGGTTTTACAAAGGTCTCGTTCGGGCCGTGGGTAAACCGGGGCGGCAGCGCCGTGCGTTGGGAGCGGGTTCCCGGACCACAGACAAGTGGCAGCAGGATCTCCCGATAAGCCGGGGTGAGCGCCGAGGTGATGATGGTGGCATCGGATGCGCCGGGGTTGCGATCAAAGGCGACCGCGCCGGTGTCGGCCGCGGCGAGGCAGGCCGCGCCGACGGGGGATGAGGCGCAGCGTTCGGTGACGTCAAAGCCCACGGATTGAGCGAGGGGCTTCACCGGGGTGTAGTCGTAGGGCGCGAGCTCGGCGAGGGTTGCGGCGAGCGGAAAGTTGCCGCGTTTGGTGAGCGTGAGTCGATGAGCCGCATCGGGCGTGGAACCATGGGCGAGGCCGATGGACGAGGGAACAGTGCCGTGAGACCGTTCGTCGCCGGCGCTGAGTAAGGTGGAACGGTCCGCGGCGAGGAGGGCGGCGAGGAGAGGATTTTTGTCGGGCGGTGCGGTGCAGACGTGGCCCTGCGGCGGATGATCGGTCCACACCCACTCGGAAAGCGGTGCAATGATGGGCGTGATCGCAACCGGGCGCCAATGGGCCAAGGCGAGTTGGGCGGCGCGAAGGGCGACAAGTGGGCCCGTAAGCCGGATCGTATAGCTGCTGTTTTCGGCGGCATAGACCAACGGCAGGTAGGGCGATTCGGAGCGAATCGTGTTCTCCAATACCAGCAAGGTGCTCCCGGGAGTGGGCGCAGGCAGGCCGGAGCCAAAGGCCTCGCCCAAAGCAGTGCCCGTTTTGGGCCCAGAGCCCTCTTCTTTGAAGGTAAAGGTAAAGACGATGTTTTGAAGGTCCAAGGCACCGCCCGCGGCAAGTTCGGCGAGCCAGAGTTGGGTGGCGACTCCGGCTTTGCAGTCGTTGACCCCTTGGGCGACGAGTTGGTGTTCGTCTTCGAAGGCCGGATGCGGGGCAAACGGACTGGTCCAGATCGAGGGGTTGGCGGGAACGGTATCGACGTGTGCGCTCAGATAGAGAATCGGCGCGGATGCGATGATCTCGGCCGGGACGCAGATCAAGTTGCCGACCGCGTCGCGGTTATGGCGATAGTTGGGGAGCGAGCGGGTCATACGACGGTGGACCGTGTCCATGATCGCGGTCACGGTGTCGGGCGCGGTGAACGGCGAGGGTTGATCCACCAAGTGGCGGAGTCCGGCGAGGTAGCCTTCAAATTCAGCCGTAGAAACTTCAGGAAGGAAAAAGGAAGAAGACCTGGTCATGGTGAGAGGCAATGGGGGCGGTGGACGCTCCGTCGCGACCGAAGCGGCGTCAACCCAGAGCCGGAGAGGGCGCGGTGCCTGAGTTAGTTCTGGATTCGTGGCGGGCATCGGGCGTAGTTGTGACTTCTTTCAACATGATCAAACGCGGCCTCCTGAATCCCCAACTCTTAGCGCTTTTGGCGCGGGTGCGGCACACGAACTCCCTGGTGATAGCGGACCGTGGATTTCCCTTTTGGCCCGGGATTGAAACGGTGGATCTTTCGCTCGTGGACGGCGTGCCGACGGTCTTGCAGGTTTTAGCCGCGGTGCGCGAAAACCACCATTTTACCGAGGTGTGGGTGGCGAAGGAGTTTGCTCGTGAGAATACGGGGGCCACGCGGACGGCGTTCCAAGCCGCATGGGCCGGACTCAAAGTGAAATCGGAGCCGCACGTTGAGTTTAAGCGCCGGGTGCCGGGCGCGATCGGCATCATTCGCACGGGCGATACGACTCAGTATTCCAATCTCGTGCTGGTCTCCGGCTGACCTGCAAAACGGTGGGTGCGGCGGGGTTTGCCGTTGATTTCGAAAAATGCCCGGCGTTTTTATGACGGCCCATGAATACGCCTACGGATTTCCTAAACTCGCTTTTTTCTCTTCGCGGCAAAGTCGCGGTCGTCATCGGAGGCACGGGTGAACTGTGCGGCGCGATGGGCGAGGGCCTCGCGGCAGCAGGCGCCGAAGTGGTGCTCGTGGGCCGAAACGAGGAGAAAGCCAAGCCGAAGCTGGAACGCATCCACGCGGCGGGTGGAAAGGGCTATTTCGTATCGGCCGAGGCCAGCGAAAAAGCCGCGCTGGAGCAGTTGCTCGAGACGGTTTTGCAGCGATCGGGGCAGGTTGATATAGTGGTCAATGGTGCGGGTGTGAACTCCGCGACGCCCTTTCTTGAAATCGCCGAGGATGAATTCGACCGGATTGTGCGGATCAATATGAAGGGCGTATTTTTGGGCTGCCAGATTTTCGGCAAGTATCTCGTCGCGCGGGGCCAAGGCGGTTCGATTATCAATCTCGGTTCGATGTCCGGCGTGGTGCCGCTCTCGCGGGTGTTTACTTATTCCGCGACGAAGGCGGCCGTGCACAATCTCTCAAAGAATCTAGCCCGCGAGTGGGCAACCCAGAGGGTCCGGGTGAATACCATTGTGCCCGGTTTTTTTCCGGCCGAGCAGAATCGCAAGATTCTATCGCCCGAGCGGGTGACTTCGATCATGGGCCACACCCCGATGAAGCGTTTCGGTGAGGCGCGTGAGCTAGTTGGCGCCACGCTCCTGCTCGCCGGCGATGGCGCGGGCAGCTTTATTACAGGATCCGAGATTATTGTGGATGGCGGCTATCACGCCATGACCATATAAATTAATTATACGATATAGAGGCTTGCACGCACCGTATAGAAACGCTCTATAGATGGTAATGATTACTGATAAAATTAAAGAACTCGAGGCGACCAAAGCCAAAGTCGCTTCGTTGGAAAAATCGATCGCAAGCCAGCTGGATAAAGAGTTGTCCGAGCTGCCGGTGAAGTATGGTTTCCAGTCCGCTCAAGCCTTCATCAAAGCGGTCGCCGCGGCGACGGGCGGTCGGAAGAAAAAGCGTGGCGGCAAGGCGGCGAAATCCGAAGGCGGCAAGCTGCGCAAACGCGCCAAGATCACCGACGAAATCCGCGCCGAACTTAAGAACCTCGCCGAGGCCGGAAAATCCGGGTCTGAGATTGCGGCGGCTCTGGGTATTTCGTTACCGAGCGTGCAGAATATCAAGAAGGCACTCGGGTTGGTGAAGTCGCGGAGCTAAGCGCGACCTCGAGGCAGATTGTTCAAGCCCTCGCAGGGACGCGGGGGCTTTTTTATGGCCGCTGCCCGGACCTCACGCAACGGAGGTCCGCGCTGCGCTCGGGCCGGACGATCAGAGATCGGCGTGGGCGGGTTCGGCGCTCAGGTTGCGCCACCGCGCGAGCACCTGCCGGTGGATGTCGTCCGGTGCGAGACCGTAAGACGCGCGGAGGACGCCGTTGCTCGAACCGTGTTCAACAAATTTGTCGGGCCAACCAATCCGTTCAACGGCGGTGGAGCATTCGGCGTCTTGCAACGCTTCGAGCACGGCGCTGCCAAAGCCTCCGGCGAGCACGTGGTCTTCCATCGTCACGATGAGCGGGACCACGGTCGCCTGGCTGAGTAGGAGCGTGCGGTCGAGGGGCTTGATGAAGCGGGGGTTGACCACTCCGACGGAGAGTTGCTCCTCGCGGGCCAAGCGTTCGGCGAGCGCGAGTGCATCGGCGATCATGGGACCGAGTGCCCAAATCATGATATTGGAGCCTTCGCGTAGGACCTCGGCGTGGCCGACCGCCAGGGCGGCGGGTTTGGCCTTGATCTTAACGCCGGTGCCGGCGCCCCGGGGATAACGGATAAAGCCGGGGCCTGGGAGCTGAAGGCTGGTGTGGAGCATGTCCACGAGTTCGTCTTCGTCCTTTGGCTGCATGATGGTCGCACCCGGGATGCAGCGGAGGTAGGAAATATCAAAAAGGCCGTGGTGGGTCGGGCCGTCGGCAGGTGAAAGTCCGGCGCGGTCCATGCAAAAGGTGACCGGGAGATTCTGGAGGGCTACGTCATGGATCACCTGGTCGTAGGCGCGCTGGAGAAAAGTCGAGTAGATGGCGCAGACGGGGCGAAAGCCTTTGGTGGCAAGGCCGGCGGCGAAGAGCACGGCATGTTCCTCGGCAATGCCGACATCGAAGAATTGCTTCGGGACTTCTTTGGCGAGATGGATGAGACCCGTGCCGCTGGGCATCGCACCGGTGATGCCGATAACTTTTGGATTGGCTTTCGCAAAGCGAACGAGGGCATGACCGAAGACGTCCTGAAGGTTGGGCGGCGCGCCCGGGGCGGACCGGCTTTCACCGGTGACGGGATCGAAAGAGCCAAGGCCGTGAAACTTCTCGGGCTGGGCGAGGGCGGCTTCGAGGCCACGCCCCTTTTTGGTGAGAACGTGAATGAGGACGGGTACGTCGGCGTGCCGGGCGAATTCCAAGTTCTTTTGCAGCGCCTCAAAATCGTGTCCATCCACCGGCCCGAGATAGCGCAGGCCGAATTTTTCAAACAGGGACGACTCGACAAAGAAGTCCTTCGTCTCGCGTTTCCACTTATGATAAACGCGGTTCATGCTTTCGCCGGCGGGGAAGCTCTTGAAGAAGCCCTCGATGTCGTGGTGCAGCTTGTTGTAAGTCGAACTGGTGCTGAGGCGGTTAAGGTAAGTGGCGATAGCGCCGACGTTCTTGGCGATGGACCACTCGTTATCGTTGAGGACGACGATCAGGCGCTTGGTTGATCCGACGATATTGTTGAGCGCCTCGAGGGTGACACCGCAGGTGAAGGCAGCGTCGCCGCAGACCGCCACGACATGCTCGGAGCTTCCGCGCAAATCGCGGGCGGTGGCCATGCCGAGGGCGGCGCTCAGGGCGGTGCCGGCGTGGCCGGCACCGAAGCTGTCGTGCGGACTCTCGGCGCGGTAGAGAAAACCGCTGGTGCCGCCCGATTGGCGGAGACCGCGGAAGAATGCACCTTGGCGGCCGGTGAGGAGCTTGTGCACGTAGCCCTGGTGGGCGACGTCGAAGACAAACTGGTCGTTGGGTGTGTCAAAGACCCGGTGCAGCGCGATGCTGAGCTCGACGACGCCCAAGTTGGGACCGACGTGGCCGCCGTTTTTGGCCGTGACGGTGATGATTTCAGCCCGAATCTCCTGCGCGAGCTGCGGGAGTTGACCGGCCGCAAGGGCTTTGACGTCGGCGGGGCCGTGAATGGTTTCGAGAAGTCGGGCGGGAGGAACGTTCATCAGGTCTGAGGCGAAAAATCTAAAAAAATTAGGACTCGGCGGTGGTCTCAAACTTCGTAAATGAGACGCCATCCTTATGTTTTTTGAGCTGTTCGATCTTGAGCTCCGCGTCTTTCAGCCGGGATTCACAGACCTTAAGCAGCTTGGTGCCCTGCTCAAATTTAGCGAGCAGGTCGGCTAAAGGAACATCGCCGGATTCCATCGTCTCAACGGTCGCTTCGAGCTGCGTGAGGGCGGCCTCGAATGAGAGTTTGGGTTCTTTGGTTTCCACCAAAGCAACATGAGTGGGGCGGCGACGGATTCAAACAATCTTTAGGGCCGGCCCCGCAAAAACTCTGGGGGCAGGCGTTTATTTTACTGGGCCAAGCGGAGGTTGCGCTTGCGGGCCGCATCGGCAGGGTCGGATGCAGCGGGACTGTTTCCGCGCTATCACATGTTATTTAATTTTCTCCAGCGTTACAGTGTCGGCTTATGCTCCATGGGGCAGCGGGCGATGGGTCGGGGGCGGACGTGGTTACTGGCGCGGCCCGCCTTGGCGGCGTGGATTTTTCCGGCCGACGATGATTCGCCGGAGGCGCGGTTTCGGGAGTTCAACGGCTGGTATTTCGCCAATTTTCATGAGCAGGAAAAGATGTTGGCCGACCGGCCGCGGATGAATTTCTACCACGCGGCGATCGCCCGGCACATCCAACCGGGTGACCGCGTGATCGACTTGGGGACGGGCACGGGGATTTTAGCCGCGTTTGCCGCACGGCGTGGGGCGGCTCACGTCTACGCGGTGGATCACTCGGAGATTTTGCGTCACGCGAAGACCTTGGCCGTGGAGAATGGGATTCAAAACGTGGAGTTCATCGCGCTGCACAGCTCGAAGTTGGAGACGACGGAGAAGGTCGACGTGATTTTGCATGAGCAGATGGGTGACTGCCTCTTCGACGAAGCGATGGTGGCGAATGTTTGCGACCTGCGCGACCGCTTGCTGAAGCCCGGCGGGCTGATCTTGCCGAGCTGTTTCGATCTCTACTGCGAGCCGGTGAAATTGAGCGACACCCGGCACGTGCCTTTTATTTGGGAACTGGAGGTCCACGGATTCGACTATTCGTCGTTGGGTCGGCAACGGCCGCAAGAGCCTGGCTATTATCACCTGCGGAGCTGCGACCCGAACTACGTGGAGCACTTTCTCGGCGAGCCCGAGCCGGTGCTCTCAGTGGATCTGCACACGGTGCAGGAGTCGGAGGTGCCGTTGGAGCTGAATTTCACGCGCACGGTCGTGAATGCGGGGCGGCTCGACGGCTATGCGGTCTATTTTCGGGCCCGGGTGGATGCGGATCTGAGTCTGAGTTCGGGCCCGCATGATGCGAAGCGGGCTCCGCATTGGGGGTATCGGATACTACGCACCGACCGAGATGATTTTGCGGTGGGTGACGTGATCGAGATTCGGCTCAAGGTCGGGCGTTGGCCGGAACTGGATACTTGGCGTTGGAGCCAGGT